>JBCBHI010000142.1:0-8860 GCA_038525885.1 Bacteroidota bacterium | reverse complement strand
CGTTAATTATTATATAACCGATCAGTATTACAGCTTATTAAATAAGGAGGTAGGTATGTTAGGAGCCATGTTTATTGTGGCGCTGGTAGGGGTACTGATTTACGTTCCCGCACAGCGCATTCGCGACCGGTCTTAAAGAAATCTATTGCGGAGTTATAGTGTTTAGTTAGTGCAGGCGGGCGGGAGTCCGCCTTTTTGTTTTCCTTTCTACAAGTCAGCAGAACTAATCTTGAAGCATTACAAGAACCCTATATAGATCATTCCTAAAACCTGGGGGGCTAGTTTTCTTTCAAGACTTGCCTTTGCTACCATTGGGGATTCCGAGGTTCTAGCAAGCCATAATACCTAGGCGGCCTCGCGTAGGTTGTCGGTGACGGGCTCGCCGCCCTTAAACACCGACAACGGCGAGATACCCCCAGGAATCTGGTTTAATCCACCTATATACGGTTGCCTTTGGGACATGAGGTGAGTATTGTTTCTACCTTCCCTTCATTTATTAACATCCTTGAAAGCCAAAACTTAGCGAAGGTTAATAGCAAACTGATTAGGTGCAGAGGCGGCCAAGTATTCATTTTAAAAACCTTTGTGGGTCCAGATCTTCAAATTTAACCACCATCATTCGCTAAGAATCCCCTTCTTTGCCACCAAACTACTCCACCTCCATTCCGTTGGGATACTATGAACTACCAACACCTTTTCTTTGACCTGGACCACACCCTGTGGGACTTTGACCGAAACAGCACCGAAACCCTGAGCGAGCTGTACCAAGAGTTTGATTTCAATGGCCGTTTTGGCTTTAGTGAGGACCGTTTCCTTACCACCTTCCAGGAAGTAAATCATGTGTTGTGGAATGACTACAACGTAGGCAAAATTGACCGCAGCCATATTCGGGCGCGCCGCTTTGATATGGTATTGGATGCGCTAGAGGCACCCGCCACCAATCGCCCGGCAGATTTGGGAGAGGTGTACTTGGCCCGCTGCCCTATGAAGCCCCACACCCTACCTCATACCCATGAGGTGCTCAATTATTTGCAGGGCAAAGGATATGATCTCCACATCATTACCAATGGGTTTAGTGATGTGCAAGACATTAAACTGAAAGCCGCAGGGCTAGACACCTATTTTGATGTGGTGGTGACCAGCGAAAACAGCGGACACAAGAAACCCTCGCCCGAGATATTCTATCATGCCCTGCATGCTGCTAAGGCCGATCTGGATGACTCCCTGATGATTGGCGATAATTTAGATACTGATATTGCCGGGGCCCGCAGTGTAGCAATGGACCAAGTCTTCTTCAATCCCCGCAAACACTATCACCCGCACCAGCCTACCTTCGAAATCAGCTCCCTTCACGAATTAAGAACCTTCCTGTAAGCACCTTAGGCATACAAATCGTAATTTTACCCAACACCCATACCCACCCAAATAGTAAGACATGCGCACCACGTTATTTGCCGCCGGGCTGCTCAGCCTGGGGGTGCTGTACAGTTGCACTCCCTCCACCCCATCCCAAAAATCTACTGATTTCATCATCCTCCAACTGAATGATGTGTACGAGATCACGCCACTGGAAGGAGGAAAGGTAGGTGGGCTGGCGCGGGTAGCCTCCTTGAAGCATGAACTGGAAGCGGAAGCTCCTGTCATAACCATACTGGCCGGTGATTTCCTAAGCCCTTCTCTTACTGGTACGCTGCGGTACCAAGGAGAGAAAATTGCCGGCAAGCAGATGGTGGAGACCCTGAATGCTTTGGGGCTGGACTACGTTACGTTTGGCAATCATGAGTTTGATCTGAAAGAACCCCAGCTTCTTGCTCGGATTGACGAGTCTGAGTTCACCTGGATTAGCACCAACACCTTCCACGTTACGGACGGAGACACCTTGCCCTTTACCCAGAAGGGCAAATCACTTCCCCGTTCCGTTGTCCATAGCATTCCTCGTGAGTCCGACACCCTCCAGCTTGCACTGATAGGCATTTGCTTGCCCTTCAATGACAAACCCTTCGTGTCCTATGAAGGCTACAATAGCACCGTACAAACCGAACTCGGAAAACTAGCGGGTACTTATGATTTGGCAGTGGCTATCACCCACCTCAACTGGGCGGAAGACACGGCCTTTGCCCGCCAAAACCCCACGTTCCCTTTGATTTTGGGTGGGCACGACCATAACCATATGCGTATACCCGTAGGCGATGCCGCCGTTACCAAGGCAGATGCCAATGCCAAAACGGTGTACGTGCACCGGGTGCGGCAGCTAGCGGACGGCACTACCTCTGTCCGCTCAGAGCTAGTAGCCATTACTGACGGACTTGCGGATGACCCGGCGGTACTAGCGGTAGTCAACAAGTGGCAGGACATCTCTAATACGGCCATGCAGGAAATGGGGTATGACCCTAGTGAAGTCCTGATGACTACCGATACGGTGCTGGATGGGCGTGAATCTATTATACGGAATGAACCTGCCTATTTGGGCACGCTTACCTGCGAGGCTATGCTTCTGGGAGATGACTCTACGGACTTGGCCATCTTCAATAGCGGATCCATCCGATTGGATGACCAACTAGTGGGTACGGTGACCATGTACGATGTACTGCGCACCTATCCCTACGGTGGGCCCATCACCCGCACCTCCATCCCTGGAGCAGACTTAGAGGAGATTCTTCGCATTGGGCTACAAAACAACCGGGGTATTGGCGGCTACTTGCAAACTGTCCGCGTTGATTCGGCTGATGGCCAATACCTGATCAATGGCCAGCCCATAGAGCCTACGAAACTGTATTCCCTATGGATGACCGACTTCATGAGTGAAGGCAACGAAAGCGGCTTTGGCATGCTAAGTCAGTATATCTATACCACCCCGGATAGAGTAGCCGAGGGTAATGCACGAAATGACTTGCGAGACGCAGTAGCTGCCTACATGAAATACCTGGAGGCGCAAAAGTAAGTTGCGCCGAGTCCTTGGTCAGGTAACTTCCAACTGGAAACCCACCCCGTGAATATTGGTGATTTTCAGGACGGGATCATGCCGCAGGTATTTCCTTAACCGACTGATAAATACGTCCAGGCTGCGGCCCAGAAAGTAATCATCATCCCCCCAGACAGATAGCAGGATTTCCTCTCGCTTTACCAGTTGCGGGCAGTGCTCTAGCAAACAGGTAAGCACCTCTGCCTCACGCGCGGTGAGTCGGCGAGTCTCTTGCGGATGGGCCAGAGTAAGCGTAGCGGAGTCGAAGGTATACTCACCCAAGCAGGGGGCTGATGGCTCAGGCTGAGCAGGAGTTATGCGGCTTCGCCGAAGAAAGACTTCCATCCGGGCAATGAGCTCTTCGATACTGAAGGGCTTTAGGATATAATCATCCCCGCCAAGGGCAAAGCCCTTTAAGCGGTCCTCCTTCATGGACTTAGCCGTGAGGAACAAAATGGGCACCTGGGTATCTACTTTACGGATTTGTTCGGCTAGCGAAAACCCATCCTGCTTGGGTAGCATCACATCCAGAATACACAAGTCAAAGCCTCCTTGCTGGAAGGCTTTCCAGCCAGCATCCCCGTCTTCACAGCGGGTAATGTGGTAGCCTTTCAAGCTTAAATTATCTTCCACTACAAATCCCAGGTTGCGGTCATCTTCCACCAGCAGGATGTGTGCTTTCGGTTCGTTCATGTATGTTTCGGAAAAGTAAGCGTGAAGGTGCTCCCCTGGCCCAGTTCACTTTCCAGAGTCACCCTACCCCGGTGCCGTTGCATCATTCGTTTCACATAGGTGAGGCCCAGGCCAAACCCCTTGACGTCGTGTACGTTGCCGGTGGATACCCGATAGAAACGGTCAAAAATCCGCTTCTGGTCTTTGGCAGACAGTCCTAGCCCTTCGTCCTTCACTTGCACGCATCCTTGTTTGCCCTGGCAGCGCGTAGTCACGGCAATGCGGGGGGAACCCTCCGCATACTTCATGGCGTTATCCAACAGATTGAATAGCATGTTTTTCAGGTGTAAAGGGTCGGCCTGGATAACACAAGTAGCTTGTAAATTCACGGTTAACAAACCTCCTTTTTCTTCCAAAACCGGGGCATGCTGATCCAGCACCTCTTGTACGGTAGCAGCCAGATCTACCGCCTCCAAGCGCAGGCGTTCGGTCTCCCGGTCAGTACGGGCCATTTGCAGTACCCTGTCTACCTGCGACAGCAGGCGGTTGGCCTCTTCGCTTATAATGGTAGCGTAATTCTGCACGCGTTCCATCCCACCTTGCATCTGCGGATCTTTTAGTACCCCACTGCTGATGGCCATGGTAGAAAGCGGAGTCTTGAACTCGTGGGTCATATTGTTGATAAAGTCCCTCTGTACCTCCGACAGCCGCCGCTGGCGGGTCATGATGACCAAGGTATAGCCAAAAAACACCACTACCAGTAGAGTGAGCCCAGCTCCCCCTACGATTAAAGCCGTCTGGCCCGTGAGAGAGGTTTCCTTATGCGGAAACAAGACTCCAAAGTAATAATTGTCCTTGTCCAGCCGGGGGAGTTCGGTGGGTTCTACAGCTGCCTCTTCTGAGGCCAACGCGACGTAGTTCCCGTAGGCCAGTTGCTCATCATTGCAATCGTAGACCCCGTACTCAAAGTCCTCTTGCACGTTGCGCTCCTGCAAGTTGAGGGTCAGGTAGTGCTCCAGCACATTGGCATCTATTACATCGTTTACCATCACAATGTAGTAGTTGTCCGATAGCTGATCTACCGGATCAATCAGGGGTCCCTCAGTACCGTTGAACAGCCGAATTTCCTGAGCGGTCTCTTTCAGCGCCATATGGACGCTCTGGCTAAATTCCTTCTCGCGCAACGTGAGCGCCCGCACCAGCCAAAAAGCTTGGGTAGTCAGTAGTGCCACTATGGAGAGTAACCCCAGCACGGTAACCCAACGAATCGTATTTCTAGACAAATCTTACTGTTTGGTAGTTTCGCGATCGATGTCGGAAGTTCGAAATTAGACGTTAGAAGTTGGATTTTAGATTGTCCCTTGTCGCAAAGACAAATTGAAAATAATCTACTGCATTCTAAAGTCCATTTTTTCCTCTTCCTATTTCTAAACATACGCGAAAAACGACCTCCGGCTCCCTGTTTAACATCTCATTAACATTTCTTCGAAAGTCATTAACACGGGTTCTAAAGCAAAGTAGGCTCCTTTGCTTCTGTCAAACAAAACCCATTTACAAATGAAAAAAGTCATCTTATTCTTAGGCCTGGCCGTAGCTACCCTTACGGCAGCCTTTGCGCCTGAAGCAGCGGCCTCATTCTCTTGGGAAGAAACCTCCGTTAACGTAGGTCAGATTCCTCAAAGCGAACCCTATGACGTAAAATTTACCTTTACTAATGAGGGTAATGCTCCTTTGATCATTAGCCGGACACAAGGCAGCTGCGGTTGCACTGCCACTGGGTATAGCCAAGAGGCCATCGCTCCCGGAGCGCAAGGTTGGGTTAAAGCTACCTATAATGCCGCCAAAGCTGGCCCTTTCAACAAGTCGGTAACAGTGTATTCTAACGTAGAAGGCAACCCTGTGGTACTTACCTTGAAGGGAGAAGTGGTTGCTGATTGACGAGGAACGATGCCTTACCGTGGGATGGATTTCCACAAACTCATTAGCTGCCAAAGGTGAGCTATTCCATCCTTTGGCACTGCCTCAAATAAAAAGGGACGATTCTTAGCATGGAATCGTCCCTTGTCGTTTGCACTTGGTGCCTATTAATTCTTTTTGGCCAAATAAATGATCTCGTCATCCAGGTAACTGTGGCGAGCTACCAAGGCGGGATCCATTTCCATCACGTACCGCTCCTCTGTCACCTGAAAGCCTGCACGTTCCATTCGTTTTCCGTAGTCCAGCCCAAACAGCCTCACGTGGTCTGTTTGTAAGAAAGCTTCTTCCCGGGCCTTAGGTTCGGTAATGGTAGGGTCCTCGTAGGTTACTTCCCGGTCATAGTCCTGCGGGCTTTGCATCAGCGCCCAACCGCCTGGCTTCAGCACCCGGTGGATTTCAGACATGGCCTTGATGTCATCCTCTACGTGCTCCATTACGTGGTTACAGAATACCACATCAAAGCTGCCGTCTTCAAAGGGAATTTCATGTACATCAAAGTGATAGTCTGCCAGTGGGCTTTCCAGGTCCCCGGTGATGTACTCCAGGTTCTCCATTTTCTTAAAACGACCGATGAAAGAAATCTCCGGAGCGATATGCAGTAGCTTATGATTGGCCTCAAAGAAGTCAGTTTTCTCCTGGAGATAGGACCACATGAGCCGGTGCCGCTCTAGTGACAGGCAATGGGGACAAAGGGCATTGGACCTGGGCGGTTTGCGCCCATAGGGCAAAAACTTGCGGAAGGTGTGCCCGCAGACCGTACACTCCACTTTGTTTCCACGGTAAAACAAACCCACGATGGGCAATACCCAGTGAGCAAACCGCTGGAGGACCGGCCGCGGAATTTTCCGGATGATAAAACTAATTAGTCGCTTCATGCCTCTTAATAAAAAGGAGCGCAAATATACAACCCTGTAGGTGGATTGTAGAATGGGAGGCCAATAATCCCCATCCGTACGCAACAAGAACCGGAGGGAAGGAAAACAGCCCCTTACGTGTAAATAAGTGCAAACTAGGCAGTTATTTGGGCTGAAGAAACGTTTAAACCCTAGTGTAATCACTAGTTTTACAACTGAAAACGCAACAATGTTTATTAACCTCAATCTTGCATGAAAAGGACACTTATCATAGTAGGCGCGGTAGTTGGGCTACTCCTGGTTGGCTATTTTGTGATGGGCCGCAATGGAGGCTCTTCGAATGCTGATTTGCTCACCCAAGTAATTCGGGGAGAGTTTCGTGTAGAAGTAACCACTACGGGCGAGTTGGAAGCCAAGAAATCTACCAACATCATGGGGCCCGCCAACGGCCTGCGCCAGGCTCGGCTTTATGAAATAACCATTCAGAACATTGTGCCCGAGGGCACTCAGGTGAAAAAGGGCCAATGGGTAGCCTCCTTAGACCCTTCCACTTTGAATGACCGCATTGCCGATGCACAGAACGAATACGAGCAAAGCGCCTCTCAGTATGACCAGACCCAACTGGATACTGCGCTAGAGCTGCGTGCTGCCCGCGATGAAATCGAAAACCTACGCTATGGCTTGCGTGAGGCGGAACTGCAGGTAGAACAGTCTGCTTATGAGCCCCCTGCCACTCAGGAAAAACTGAAGATTGACCTAGAGAAAGCCAAAAAGAAGCTAGTACAAGCGCAAGAAAATTATGAGTTGAAAGTGGCCAAGGCGAAAGCACAGATGCGAGAGGCTGCCGCCAAGTTGCGAGAAGACCGTTCTACCTTAGATTTCTTGATGGATCTTAACCAACAGTTCCGCATCATGGCCCCGGAAGACGGCATGGTGATATACCGGAGAGATTGGAACGGCAAGCGCGTGGGAGCAGGCGACCGAATCAATGCCTGGGATCCCACCGTGGCTACCTTGCCTGACCTGAGCAAAATGGTGTCACGCACCTATGTGAATGAGGTAGACATTCGGCGGATCAAATCCGGCCAAGAGGTTACCATTGGTTTGGATGCCTACCCTGACAAACGCCTGACCGGAGTAGTTACCCGTGTGGCCAATGTAGGGGAGCAAAAGAAGAACTCAGATGCCAAGGTGTTCGAAGTATCGATTGAGGTAAATGAGGCGGATACCACCTTGCGCCCTGCCATGACTACCAGCAACACCATTGTGGCCGAGGTAGTTACGGATGTGTTGTACATCCCACTGGAGTGCCTGCACTCTCAAGGCGACACCCTTACTTACGTGTACATCCCCAAAGGTGCGGGCATTAGCCGCCAGGAAGTACAAGTGGGTGCCAGCAATGCCAACGAGGCTGTGATCCTAGCGGGTCTGGACGAAGGACAAGACCTTTATCTTTCCATCCCCGAAAGCTCCCGGGTTGCCAGTAGTACTCTTCTCCTGGAAGAAGCCGATAAGCAGCTAACCGCCGAGCGCTAATGCGAGAACGTATTCTAGCCAATTTTTCCATTGCTGCCGAAGCAGTGATGGCAAATCGTGTGCGCTCTTTCCTTACTGCCCTGGGTATCATTTTCGGGGTAGCCGCCGTCATCGCCATGATGGCCATCGGTAACGGAGCGCAGCAGGAGATTCTTGAGCAAATCAAGCTGGTAGGGGTCAATAACATTGTCATTGAGCCCGTCATTGAGCAATCTGAAGAGGACATCACGGAGGGGGGCGAAGACGGTGCTGGTGAAGGCAAGCCTGAGTTTTCCCCCGGCCTTTCTATGCTGGACGTAGAAAGCATTCTCTCCATTGTGCCGGGCATCGACCAAATGAGCCCGGAAGTAATGGTAGATACCTACGTGATCAACAACGGCCTACGGCGTACCTCCAAGTTGGTAGGGGTTACCCCCGCCTTCTTTGATGTGAGCAACCTGCCTATGGCTGCGGGCAAGATGTTCAACGATGACCAGCAAACCCGCGGCCTGCCCGTGTGTATCATCGGGAATGGGGTAAAGGCCAAGTTTTTCCCACAGGAAGACCCAGTAGGTAAAATACTGAAATGTGGACCGCACTGGCTAGAGGTAGTAGGGGTGCTAGAAGAGCGTAGGGTTTCCCAAGCCGCCATCGACAACCTAGGTATCCGGGACTACAATATGGACGTGTACACGCCCATAAAAACCATGCTCATCCGGTTTCGGAACCGGGCCAAAATCACCGAGGATATGCTTGGTGGAGGCGGCGGTGGAGGCGGTGGCAGAGTCATCATAATCGGTGGCGACAACGACGATGATGCCTCTCCTGACTCTAAAAACTACCACCAACTGGATCGCCTGGTAATACAGGTGGCGCAGAC
>JBCBHI010000141.1:0-8865 GCA_038525885.1 Bacteroidota bacterium | reverse complement strand
TTCATCCACAGTTTCGAAGGAAAGCCAGATTCGGAGCCTACCCCAGAGGACAACACGGGACCGGTGAAATCTCCTCCCCGGCCTACCGATGAGGAAAAACATGACCTCCCCCCGGACGAGCCCTTGGTTGTAGTACGCGATGTGCTACTGAAGTGCAAGCATCCTGGGCAATCATTAGCAGGCTTCCGCCTTTTCCTAAGGCCCATGGCAGGCACCCCAGCCCCCTTTCTGGATAACTACCGGATCTCCGAAACAGGCGATGTCCGCCTGCAACTCCCGGCCTCCGCAACGCCGCTCCAGTACAAGGCTTACCTGGTCAATAACAGCGGCATTCTGAAATTCAGCTATCCGCTTACCTTCCCTCCCGGGGGTGAGTGAAATTATTCCTCACTCCGACTTAATTTTAGGGTTACCGCACCGCTAGCGTGGAAGCTTCTTCAGCACTCCCCATACCCGCGACTGGCGTGGAAGTTTCTTCCGCGCCTCGCATTCCTCGGGAACTTGGTTCCCCCTTCATCCAAGAGGCAGGCAAGAGTAGGGAACAATCACAAACAATACCGGTGAAATGACTAGGACGACTGGAACTAAGTTCCATTGTTTGACGGGATCAGGAAGCAACTTCCTGATCAGGGGGTTACCACACTGCTAGCGTGGAAGTTTCTTCCGCGCTCCGCATATCCCAGGAACTTGGTTCCCCCTTCATCCAGCAGCCAGGCAAGAGTAAGGAGCTATCATTAAAATCACGGGTGACACGATTAGGACGGCTGGAACTAAGTTCCACTGTTTGACACGATCAGGAAGCAACTTCCTGATCAGTACCTTCTAGTTGGTTTTCTTTCCTTCAGCAGCTATTTTTCATTGACCGAAGTCGTGTATACTTCCAGTGAAGAAATATTACTCAGCAGGCACCCTTCATCACCGATGGAATGACGCCGAATGGGTAAATCTTGAACGCCGCACCATGAAAACCCTAGATGATAGCCAGAAGGAGAAGCTACGAATTGAGCTAATCACCGATTACAACGCCCCGGATTACCACCCCATCACGGAAACAAGGCGCATTCAAACCTTGGAGCGAGACATCGTACTACAATATGGATTTGAGGGGATCAAGCTGGTTTTCGAGGAGCAAAACAGTAGCCACTACCATCCGCTAGGCCAGTTTCCCAAGAACTGCCCTTGGTTCTCGTGGAACGACAAAACCCTCCAGGAGTTTGTAGCCACTAACTTTGGGGCCATTTCACAAAAAATCCCGAGGCTGTTATTCACCCTCAAAGAACAATGTACTTTCCTTTATTGTGAAGAGGACGAGGGCCAGTGGTATTTGCATTATCTGTTTACCCAGGTGCCCGATCGGTTCGGTAGCGGAGAGTATATCGTGGTCTACACCGGAGGGGCTCCGCTGGCAGACCCCAAACCCAACTCCAGCTTGGTATCGCATGATTGGCAGATCCCTGATGACTTGGCGGAGTTCTATGCCATCCACAATGGGTTCGGCATGGAAGAAACCTATTGCATTCTGCCCAATGAAAAACTAGAGGTATTGGCCGATACTATGGGGGAAGAGGAGTCGGACGATGTTTTCGACTTTCTATCTGCTCACCTGCCCGCCATAGAACCTGCGGAGGAGAAAGCAAAGGAAGATAAGGGGCTGTACAAAGAGCTACTGAAGTTCTACCCTGACAACGCTGGCAATGCGCAGTGCTTTTACAAGCGGGGCCGGAACACGACCGTACGCTGGTGGCATGATGATGATAACACCTTGGATGAGGTGGGCTTTTTTGAATTCATAGATGAGGCCATGAGCGCCCTTGATGATCCTTTCTAAATCTCCCCAACCAACCGCGTGAGGGATAGAACCTCTGTTTGAGCTCACCTACTGGGCGGGAAAACCCTGAAAGGGTCCCAAAATCAGTTACGTACTGCCCTAACCTCACCCGAGCAACTAAAGGTCCAGCGATTCATGCGTGACCCTTTCAGGGTTGGAAGTGTGCAGGCTAGGTAGCGAGTGGTGATAGCCCGGCCCCTGCCCCAAGGCCGCGGTAGCGGACGACGGCACGGGGACACGCCCAAGTACCCTGACATCTTAGGCTGTTAAGCAAGGGGGGAGGGCGCTCAACCATCCTCCATATAAACGGCGAAAGGACCATCCAAATCCGGTGAAATTGCGTATACTGAAAGCTATGAAACGGCTATTTGCACTCGGAGACCAGAAGGTATACGAATCCACGGTACAGGAATCTGATACGGCGACCTTTCATGGGGCACAGGTACACCCGGTATGTGCTACCTTTGCGTTGGCCCGTGATATGGAGTACGCCGGACGGTTGTTTGTACTAGAGATGACCGAGCCAGACGAAGAGGGTATTGGCACCTACCTGACCATAGACCACCGGAGCCCGGCCCTGATTGGGGAAACGCTATCCGTGACGGCCACGCTCAAAAGCCAGGAGGCACACGAGGTGATCTGCTACATAGCGGTACGTGTGGGGGAGCGGCTGATAGCCACGGGAGAAACGGGCCAGAAGATTTTAAAACGAAAGAAATTAGACTCCCTATTTGCGAGTCTACAGTAACATATGACGCAAAAGAAAGATCGATTTCAGAAAATCGTCAACATAAAAAACCGAAGAGCCCGGTACAATTACGAATGGCTTGACACTTACAAGGCAGGGATGAGTTTACGGGGTACGGAGATCAAAAGCATCCGGGAAGGAAAGGTAAACCTAGGCGACGCCTTTTGTGTGTTTAAGGAAGGAGAGCTGTACGTACGCAACCTGCACATCACCCCCTACAGCCAGGGTACCTATGCGAACCATGATGCCATGCGCGAGCGCAAGTTGCTCTTGCAAAAGAAGGAGCTGGGTAAGCTGAAGGAAAAATCCGAGGAAAAAGGACTAACTATTGTGCCTACTCGCCTGTTTATCAATGACCGAGGCCTGGCGAAGTTGGAAATTGCCCTGGCCCGAGGAAAAAAACTACATGACAAACGCGACTCTCTGAAAGAGAAGGACAGCAAGCGTGAGCTGAGAGAGTTGAAAATGTGATTTTTCATATGTCTGATACACCCAAGGGGGTTTGCCGGCTGAGCGTGGTGCCAGTACGACAGGCCCCTCAAGAAAGTGCCGAACAAATAACCCAGCTACTCTTTGGTGAACATTATGAGGTACTAGAAGCTGATGCCAGTGAGGAATGGTACCGCATTCGGATGATATGGGATGAGTACGAAGGCTGGATCAACCATCTGCAGCACCATGCCATTCCGCAGGAATACTTTGAGCAAATAAATGCGGCGGACTATAAGATATGCCTGGACGTAACGGCTAGCCTGCTCTTCCGGAAAGTGCCCACCCCTATCCTGATAGGTAGTGTGTTGCCCCTGAGCCCCAACGAGCTATTCCAGATGGAAGAGCAGCTGGCTTTCAACGGGGACTCCAAAAGCCTGAGCCAAAGACGGGACGTGGAATTTTTGAAGCAAATGGCTACCCGCTATCTGGGGGCTCCATACCTATGGGGCGGCAAGTCCCCTTTTGGCATTGATTGTTCTGGGTTTACCCAAATGGTGTTTAAGCTAACTGGCTACAACCTACACCGAGACAGCTACCAACAAGCCGAACAAGGTTTGGCGGTGGATAACTTTTCCGATATAGAAGTGGGCGATTTGGTTTTTTTTACCAAAAACGGCTTGAAAATCAGCCATGTAGGAATTACTTTCAACAAAAATCAAATCATCCACGCCTCTGGGCGTGTCCGGATAGATTCGTTGACTGAGGAAGGAATAGCCCATGCAGAAAGTGGAAAAATCACCCATCAGTTACATAGCATCCGGAGGATCCTGAAAGAACCATGATACACCGGCGCGTGCTTATCTTAAACCAGGACTTTTCACCACTATCGGTGTGTACTGTACAGCGCGCTTTCCTCCTAGTGTATCTCAACAAGGCAGACTTGGTAAGCGAAGCGCAGACCCCTTTGCGCACGGTATCATCGTCCTTCCCTATGCCTAGCATCATCAAGCTAAACCGGTACGTGAATGTACCCTACAAAGGCGTGGTGCTAACCCGGCAAAACGTGTTCCGCCGTGACAACTTCGAGTGCCAGTACTGTGGTGCTACCAAGGACCTCACGCTGGACCACGTAATTCCCCGCTCGCGCGGAGGTAAGTCTACCTGGAAGAACCTGGTGACCGCTTGCCGCAGGTGCAATGCCCGCAAGGGTAACCAGTCGCCAGAAAAGATGGACATGAAGCTGCGCACGCAGCCAATACGCCCCACCTACGTGATGTTCCTTCGCGAATTTGCCGGCCCCGGCTATGAGGACTGGCGGCCCTACCTCGGCCTGGAGGAAATCATGCAGCCCTAACTCTCGCGGTGCGACGACTCCAAGTCGTCCTACCGCTGATTGAAGAGCCAAAGCCCCCCCCTTTCGTGAGTTTCTTCTGCTATGCTTACAAGGTCAGGTGCGGAGATGGGTTGGGCCTCTGTTCCAGTTCCTGTTTCAAGCGTTCTGCTGGGCCGCACAGGCTTGGAACTCCCGGATCATGAAGAAGCTTCCAGCTTCATGCTAGGGGCCTAACCCCAAAATCAAATGCAAGCAAGGGGCATAAGGTAGCGCTACGACTCCAAGCCGTCTTACCGCTCTATCAAGCCATTTTGAGTGGTAAGACGGGGTCGCCTAGACCACTTAGAGTGGACTGGGCATCCCCGTCCCACCACGAGGGCAGATGCTTAGTCCGTTTCCACTTCTGGTACGCGGCCGGCTACTACGTACATCATGTTGCCTCCGGTAGAGAAGTATTGTTGAGCTTTGAGCTGCTTCAACATTTGGCGCTTAGCCATCTCTACCCGGTTCCAGTAGGCCTCAAAATTAATTTTCTTGCCGCCACCCGCTTTGAAGTAGCGGAAGTTCTGCTGGTAATTAAAGCCCCCCGCATTGTTCTCTAGCCAATCAATCAGCTGGGCCGCGCGCACGCGCTTCTCGCGGGTATTATAAGGGGGCATCAGAGGCGTAGCCTTGTCCGATAGCCACACTTCAATATCCTCCAACTCTGCCTGCTGGTATAGGTCCGGGAGCACATCTCCTAAGGAGTTGTACCCTTCTCCCAACACCCGCTTGCCTTCTTCTATCCGCAGGCGGACCTCCAGGGCCTCCAACATACTCGGAATGTCCAATTTCGTTTCGCTATACCGGTCCAGCATCAGGTTACTCACCAGATTATTAGGCTCTATGGCAAGCACGAGTCCCCCGGGTTTGGTTACCCGGATCATCTCTGCCAGCACCTCCTCAGGATTCTCTACGTGAATCAGCAGAGTCTGGCAGAGCGTAATGTCCTGCGAATGGTCCGGTAAGGGAATGGCATATGCACTGCCCTGCACAAAAGTAAACTGGGCATGGCGGGCGCTCTTCTCCTTACGTGCCTGCTGGCGGGCACTCTTCACGTACAGGGCCTCCTGGTCTACGCCCGTGATTTGGGCTCCCTCCGGCAGGTACCGAGCCAACCGAATACACATGCTCCCCTGCCCACATCCGATGTCGGCCATGGTTGTGCACTCCTCCAGATACAGTCTTTCGGCCAGTAGGGCCAAGTAATCTTCGTTCCACCAAAATTCCCGGGCTTCGTTGAGGTAATCGAAGGAGTGCGCGTGTGTATTTTGAGACATCGCCGCAAAGGTAGTGATTTCCGTGAGGCTGTCTGGTCCCGAGGTATAGGTAAAACAGGGCAGTTGGTTACCCGTTTTTTGCCCCCATCCATCTAGCGGACGGTTTAACCCGTCCGCTAGATGGATGGGGCGAGCATACTATGCTAGGAAGAGTAAGGAACCTAACTTACCACCTTCAAGGATTCGCAGACACCTCCGGCCGGATCTCCAGCACCTTGTAGTCCAAGGCCTCTTCCATGGACTTCCGTACCTGCCCCATGGTTAGATCCGTTACTGAGAGTAGCTCAGCGATACTCCGTACGCCGTCTACTTCCTGCAAAAACCGGATCCAATCCGGCAGCTCATCTTCTTCCAGATAATAAGCCAGTTCAGAATCCACCTCAATCTTCCAGATGCCCGGCTGGCTGTGACTTTTCAGCAGGTATACTTCATTAGAAAACCGAAGTACGCTTTCCGCATGGATCTCCCGCTGGCTGAGGGCCAGGGCTACCCTAATGTCTTCTTCTTGTGCTTGCCAGTCCGCCACTTCATATTCTTGCAGGGGCGACTCGCGGGTCAACTTGAGGGGCGAATCATCTACGGTAGGAAACGGCTGATCACTGGCCCTTTCGGCCATACTTTGCAGCAGTCCCATGTTCAGAATAGGTAACAAACTAGTGATCTTACTATGCTCGGGGTCTTGAGCTATATTCTGGAATCCGCGGTAAATGGTATCCCGATCCAGTACATCGGCCAGCTTGGGGCTGCCCTCCACGGCCTCTTGTAGAAGTCGGAAATTGTCCTGAGCAAACAGCTGAAACATCATCCGGTTGCTATATCGCTCGTCCTTGCCGTGGTAGAACAGCACTTTTTCACGCTGAGCAAGCAGGTCTCCCACCTCGGCCTGCATCCCCCGTCGAAGTATCTGTTTGTCCCAGAAAAGCTCATGGTACCGCTGGGGCGGCATCTTTAGGGTAAATTCTACCAAGCGGTGGTCCAGAAAAGGCACTCGGCTTTCCATATGGTTGGCCATAGAAGTACGGTCTTCGTGCCACAAATTGTACGCTTGCAGGCTGTACAGGCTACGCCACCAGTAGAAATGAAAGGGCTGCTTGGAAAAGGGCAAAAACGAACCGGCATCCTTCAGAAAAGGAGTATTGTGCACGGTAGAAGCAAAATGCAAGGCGGGGTGCGACGCATGCCTAACCAGGTTTTCCTTCTCATGGTTGCGCAAGCACAGTTCAAAGGTATTCCAGTCGATAGGCAGGCCTCGCGTACCGCCATGATATTCAGCCATATAGGGGCTGTAGCCTCCGTTGAACTCATCACTCCCCTGGCCCAGCAAGATCACCTTCATATCCGGCTGGGCCTGCTTAGCATAGCGGTGCAGATAATACTTGTAGAGTTGCTCTACTTCGCACTGGGGCATTTCGCAGTGCCACAGAATGTGCTTCCAGTCCGCAGGAGTTATAGGCAAACCATGGTGCGGGTACTGCACCTGGTAGTTGGGCAAACTCAGCTCCTGCGCGGCCCTATGCGCCATTTTGGCATCGCCATTAGAGAAGGTGCTTTGGCTCAGTACAGAGAAGGTAGGAAAGGACTGCTCACGGCCAGCAAACGCGGCTACCGCCACCGAGTCTATCCCGCCACTGAGGAAACATCCCAGCTCCACATCCGCCATCAGCCGAATCTTTACCGCATCCTGCAGCAAGCCCACGTACTCCTCGCTGATCTCCTCCAGAGGCCGTGTATCGGGCTCCTGCTCTTGCAAAGACTTGTCAAGTCCTGACCAATAGGTCTTGGTTTGGTGCTCCCTCCGATTGATATCTACTTCTACAAAGGAGCCTGCTGGCACACAGGTAATCCCTTTGAAGTAGGAAGGCACCTGGGTGTTAAAATTGAACCCGCGGTTTTCCCAATAAGCCAGCCAGTCCAGCTCAGTAGGGCAATCAGGGTGCACCCAGAGCGCTTTCATCTCGGAAGCCACCAATATTCCATTGGCAGTAGGCGCATAAAACAGGGGCTTGATACCCAAACGGTCTCGCCCAAAAACAACCCGCTGGGTACGGGAGTCATATAGCAGGAAACTGAACATGCCGTTTACATGCTCCAGCATATCCATGCCCTGCTCTTCGTACAGATGCAGCAACACCTCACAGTCCGAACTCCCCTGAAATGTGTGGGGCTCCCGGAGTAGTTTCCTTAATTCCTGATGGTTGTATATCTCTCCATTGGTGACCAGATGTATGGTACCATCCTCATTGGCGAACGGCTGATAGCCTCCACCCAGGTCTACAATAGAAAGACGTTTGAAAACTATCCCCACCCGGTCTTTTACCAAGATTTGTTCATCGTCAGGGCCCCTGTGATGTATCTGTTGGCCCATCACACCCAGCAAAGGTTCCACCGTTTTACTTAAAGGATCAGTTAGGGAAATAATACTTGCAAATCCGCACATCTACCTTAAATAATTCAATGATGAAAAAACACTAATCGGATAAAATACAAGACTATCCTGATTGAAAGTATTGTTTTTTTTCGATTAGCAGAACCCTACCGATTCACTTATCCGATCGGAAAGGGATGATTCATTGCTGGAATTCCAGACTATTTACCCTAAGGACCACCACCCAAAACCCTATGTATTACCAAGCCCCCTAGCCAGTTCCTAAGGGCTAACGCACGGGTAAGACCAGGAAAAATGCCCTTGCTTGGCCCACGGAGCTAAGTATCAGCAAAGCCAGCCACTTTTAGTAATTCTGGAAGGCGTTTGACCTGCTATCCTCTGACCAAGGGCAAAGTCATGCAATGTGAGCCGCCCCGGGCTCGTGAGAGCTCAGAACTTGGGATGAGAAAGAGGATATTTTGTAGCTGATCCAGGAGCTTTTTAGTTTCCGAGGCATCAAGCTGTTTTTGGTCCAGATACTCAAACAGATCTTCAGCATGAATCACGTGGTCCATCTCATGAGCACCTGTAGGTAAACTGGAGAACCGCAGGGCATTCTTATCCACCACAAAGGATTTCAATTCAGCATCTTCAATGCCCGGCTCACCAGCCATTATTTCATTGAAGTGCGCTATCGTGACCGGGTTGCGGTCATAGCCCACCACTATTCCAGGCCGTAGCGCTACCAGATTGCATGCATCCGTCCATTGTTCACGGCTGCTATACGGGTACTTGCCCTTGCCGCTCAAAACGAACTTGACCTCCTCTGGCTGCGATACC
>JBCBHI010000140.1:0-8898 GCA_038525885.1 Bacteroidota bacterium | reverse complement strand
CCAGGTCAGGATAGTATACAATGTACGCCCGGTCCATGCCCCTGAGGGCGGCGGCATAGGTACTGGGGTCGTCCCAGTCGAAGGCCGGCGAGCCGTTTCTGCTGCCTATCCGCACTTGGTGGCCCATTTCGTTGAGCGTTTCTGCTACCCGGCGGCCGGTTTTTCCCTTACCCCCGATGACTAAGATGTTGTGTTGCATGATATGATCTATTTGAGTTTTACTTGAGATTTTTGATAGGCAGGAACCGATGGAAAAAGCCACGGGTCCAGCATGGTGATGATGCCCAAATCAGGCAGCTATGACTTTTTGACTTCCAGAAACAGGCTGAGTACGGCCAGCAAGAAGGAGAGCACTGCAAAAGCGGTACGCAGGCTGTGCCACCAGTTCCATTGAGACTCGTAGTGGGCCCTGAACTCAGCCAGCTTGGTCGTACTCGCTTCGCCGAGGTCCATCGCATCCAGCTGGTTGTTCAGGGGCACATTGCCCAGTCCGGTCACCCCCACAGTGCCAATGAGGTACACTACCGCAGCGGCCAGCATAAGCCCGAATACCTCCCGGTGGCTCTGGAATTGGTAGATGCTGGATATACCCAGCAGAATGAGGCTGCCAAAAAAGATGGCAAAGAACGCCGGGTTCAGGATAGCCCGGTTGATGGACTGCATGGTTTCCAGATAAGTGAGATCGGTCAGCTTGCGGGTACCAGGAATTACCGATACCGACCAAGCGTAGAACAGCCCGGCAGACAGGCCGGTAAGGATAAGGGACCCAATGAGCACCCCGGATTTGATAGAGAGGATCATGAGGAGGTACGGGTTTGGGTGGAAAGCCAAGTATGCAGGGTGTCGCGCTCTTCGACAGTAAGGCGGATCTCCTCCCCTTTGGGCATTCTGCCCTGTACAAATACCGCCCGGTAGATTTTGGCAGCCCGGCCATTCATATTCCTCTGGCTGAATACCATAAAGGGATTCTGCTGGCGGTGGCACACGTTGCACTTAGCCTTTAATACCTCCAGGGCCGCCTTTTGCAAGGTATCGGTAGAGGCCTGGGCTACGGGTAGTAGGACACTTCGCGGGCTCCGCTCACCCTGAGCCCCGGGCTGTAGCACCAGGGTGGCCATCAGGATGCCTAGGCCCAGCATCAGTTGTTGCTTTTTCATTTCACATCAGGTTTTGATTACTGATGTAAAATTGGCTTGTGCTACTGCCCCATGCTTGACCCAACCAGCCAATGCTTTGACACTTTAGGCCAATCAACGATGAACGGGGCAGATAGAAGACAAAACGGGGTTTAGATGGCTGCAAAGAGTGGCCTGGAAACGGGGCCGGGACGAAGTTTCAGCGTGTAGCCAGCGGTGATTTGAATTCTAAGCTACGCCTTCCACAAATTCACCTAAAGCCTAAGCCACACCCCACCACACAACCAAAAAAGGCCAACCCTCAGGTCAGCCTTCTCCAATACCAGTGCCGAGTAATCGGCCTCCAGTCCTTATTCCTCCAATTTGAAATTCGTAGCACTTCCGCCTTGCGTGATCACCATTTCGCCACTACCGGGAGAGAACTCCATGGTGATCCCCGCCATGTCAAAGGCAAACGTATGCTCGCCAGTAGGTGTGAGGGGAAACGCCCCCTGGCCTGTAGCTTGCGCATTCAGCATATCATTCTCTATAAATACCGTGATCTTAAGCGGCATCTCGTCCGAAGCGTAAACGCCCTCGTATTGTTCCAATTCCTCAAGACTAACCGAGTAGCTGCTCTCCGGCTCGCTGCTTGCCTCTTCCCGCTTAAAGTTCGCGGGACTTCCCCCTTGCGTGATCACCATGCCACCACTTTCGGGGGTGAACTCCATGGTAATACCAGCCATGTCAAACGCGAAAGCATGCTCACCCGTAGGCTCTAGCGGGAAAGAAGATTGCCCCGTCGCTTGCGCCATCAGTCCACCATCTTCTACAAACACCGTGATTTTCAACGGAACATCAGGAGAAGCATACACGCCCTCATATTGTGCCAGATCCTCGGTAGCTACCGCGTAGGTGCTATAGGTGGGTATCTCAATCTCACCCCCATCTTGGATGGTATAGGCTGCACTTACTAGATCCATATTATCCACGCGCGTCCCATTGCTGGTGATGGCTACCGCCGTTTTGCGCTCCGGCATATACCCTAAGAAAGAAGTAAATGAATCTATTCCTCCGGTGTGACCATACGCATAGTCCTCACCAAAGGTGTATCGAAACATGCCGAGACCGTAGCCATCCTGCATATCCATCATCATTTCCAGGTGCTGCGAGCTGATCAGCTCATCCTCAAACAGTGCACGAATGAATACAGTCAAGTCTTTCGGAGTAGAAATAATGGCTCCGGCCCCCAAGGGTACCGACATATCTGTCACTTGATCCTGTTGCCAAGCCCCCGTGTAGGTATACGAGTAGCATTCGTGATTTGCCAGGTCTAGCGCTCCTCCCACGTAGGTGTTCCCAAGGGCGAGAGGTTCGGTGATTTTGGTTGCCAATAGTTCACCAAACGAGGTCTGATGGATATCCTCCAACAGCCAAGTGAGTAGTACATAGTTGCTATTGCTATACGAATGCCTCTCACCGGGAGCAAAAGAAGGGTCTTGTGCAAGGATTCGTTCCATTAGCTTTTCGCGCGATTGTGGACTAGCACTCCAAGACAAATAGGTGGGGTCACTTGTAAAGCTGAAAATACCGCTGCTATGATTTAGCATCATCTCCACGGTGATCTGCTCGGCGTTTTCCAGTTCAGGAAAGTAGCCTTCTAGGGTGGTGTTCAAGCTGATTTTCCCTTCTTCCACAGCCTTCAACGTAAGCACCGAAGTGAACATCTTTGAGATCGATCCGATCCGGTAGCGCGTATCGGTGTCAGCTTTCGCATCGTTCGCCTGATCTTGATACCCAATCGCACGTTCAAAAACTACATCTCCTTCTTGTGAAACCGCCATGCTTCCCATGAAGCGGCTGTTTTCGTCCAAGACATCCATGTAAGCATCCAGTGCCGCAGTACCCGTGGTTTGCGCCCATGCTGATACGGCCAATATGCAGCATAGAGATAGTAGCGTTGCTCTTTTCATTTGAGTTTTTGTTTGAGTTTTAACATGAGTGTGATGAGTAAATAGAATACTACCATGAGTCCTAGCATGGTAGGGATAAATCCTTGTCCGAGTACTTCCCGATACCCCCAAGCATCTGCATTTTCAGCCGTTACCCGGCCCAAGAGCGCGAAGCTCCCATCTTCCGTATACAGGCCCACCTCATTGGGATGGATAAGCTTTGCCACGATTAGCAATAAGCCGCCAAACAGCAGTAGGTAGAGCAATGAAAAAACGAAGTAGATCAAGCCATTCCGGATATTGAGTGCCAGGGCCTTCGCTACATGTACCGGGTGGAATGTTCTGGTGGCTTGCGCCATTTTTTTGTCCGCTACCATGGGTTTCAGTACCTCCTCGGGTTCGCCCAATTGTGCCAGTACCTCTACTAGTCGTTCTAGCTCATTTGCATCCTTTTCTGCCTGTATCCCCTCATAGATATGGCTGTTGATCTCCATCAGCATCTCCGTTTGGTCCTGCTGAGATAGCACCTCGACCGCCTTCTTACTTCGCTTCAAATAAGAATTATAGAGCGTTTGTGCCTGATCCGAGGAAAAAGCGATTTGTTTCATTGTAGTAGTCGATTAATGGAGGTGGACATTTCATTCCAATAGACTTTCATAGCCTCCAAAGTGGCCTCGCCTGTTTTCGTCAAGTGATAGTATTTCCGAGGAATTCCAGATTCCTGCTCTACCCATTGTGCATCCACCAGGCCTTCCTTCTTTAGTCGGTTCATGAGCGGATACAAAGTACCTTCGGCCAATTCTATCTTCACCTGATCGCGCATTGCGGTAATGAGCTCATAGCCGTATAGCTTCTTCTCCTTCAAGATTTGCAACAAGATGAAAGAGAGGGTGCCCTTCTTTACCTGCGAGGTCCATTTCTGTACAAATTCATCGTGCATGTTTCAAATGTATAACATGATACATAGCTATGCAATGTATACGGTAAAGGAATGTAATTTGTTATGTGATATATTTTGAGTTGTCATCAAAGGATCCCCATTCAAGTGGAAATGAAGGAGCGGAGATAGTGGGTGCGATGGACTAGGGTCAGGATGCCAAACCACAAGAAACACTGCTATAAAAGTCCGCTATCTTTCTGGTTTCCCAGGCCAACCCACCAGAGCGGCCAACCACAGATTGGTAAGTCGGTGAGCATATAGTTACTTTGAATCAGGGCTTGGCCCTCCGATACTGGATGCCGAGAACCTTATCCTGAAACCCAATCCATTTGCCACCCATGACCCTGAGCAGTAAGCATTTTGATGAGCTGTCCTACTACACGTTTGCACATCCTGATGCGAACTACTTTATCCATCAGCTAGTAGTGGATGCGCAAACCGCACAAACTGCGGATAACAGCACCAAAAAGATCGGGCTGGTATTCGCCGTAGTGGGGCTGTATTTGCTGAATGAAAAGGGCTATACCGGCCGTAAAATTCAACAAGCTCACGCCCACTTGTCACAGCACAAAGAGGCCTTGCCCGAAATTAGCTTACCGACCAAACGGGGGGATATTACCATTGAGGATGTGCTAGCCAGCACGGAGGATCGGGATGAGCAGATCAAGGCCTGGAGTGCCTCGGTATGGCAGGCATATGAAGAGAGTTGGGAGGTAATCAGGCAGTACTGTGAGCGCTGGCTACCGGGTCTGTAATTCGCAATCCTCTATAAGGACTAAGGCAGCATCCATATATTAAACCTGCGAGACCTACTTGCAGGAGGAGAACTGGGGTAGTTTTCGTTTATCCCGGCTAGCTCGTTTCCTCCAAGCAGCTGCTTTTCGGCAATCCCCAGTAACTCGTCACTAATACGTTTAATTTTCCGACCCCAAAACAACCTTTCGAGAGCCCGCGGCATCTGCCCCTCAAACTGATCAAAACCTCCATGAGAACGGCTCTCACTCTTCTGTTTACTTGTTTCCTTACTATTTCTCAAGCCTATCCACCTACCTCCCCGAACACCGAGCCCTACTATACCCTGGCGAAGGTGTGGGGCTTCCTGAAGTATTATCACCCTGCGGTGGCAACCGGTACCTACGACTGGGACGAAACCCTCCTCCGTTGGCTAGAGGAGGCAGGCGACCTCACCCAGCCGGGTGCTTTCTCGCAATACCTGAAGCTGGAGCTAGCGGCCCTGGGCGAAGTACCCGAGTGTAGCAGCTGCGCCAAAAGGACTGCCCGCTATACGTACCTGGATAAGAACTTCAACCTGAGCTGGATAGAGGAACTTCCTCTGCTGCTACCGGAGGTAAGTACTCAGCTGCGTTACATTGAGGCCCACCGCTATCAGGATGGCAAACACCACTATGTGGCCTACGACTACGGCCAGCAGGTGAACTTCCCTCACGAACCCACCTACGAGGAGAGACGTCTCACGGAGGCTAATTTTCGCCGCCTGCAGCTGATCAAGTTCTGGACCAACATCGAGTACTTTTTCCCCTACAAATACCTGATGGACCAACCCTGGGACCAAGTGCTGGCAGCTATGCTACCGCAGTTTGCGGAGGTAGCTCCTGGCCCCGACTACCACCTGCTGGTGCGGGAGCTGACGGTACTGCTCAACGATAGCCATGCTGGATACCGTGGCAAAGGGATTGCCGAGCAGCTGGGGACTCGTGGCCTGCCTTTCGAATACCAAATCCTGAACGGCCAGGTGGTGGTGAACCTGCTGCGCAATGACTCCCTGGCGCAAGCACACGATATTCAGCTGGGGGACATCATTTTGACCCTAGATGGCAAGTCTATGCTAGAGCGGTTTGCCACCCAAAGGCCCTACTATACGGGCTCCAACCTCCCGGCGGTGCAACGCAACTCGCGGGTGGGGCTACTGCGAACTCAGCAGGCAGAGGTTACGCTGGAAATACAGCGGGAAGGCCAACGGCTCACGAAGACTCTACCCACTTTCCCGCTGCAAGACCTCCCGCTGCCCGATTGGGATACTACCCCCTGGCGGCCCCTGACCGAGGAGGTGGCCTATGTGCAGGTGGCCCGGCTGGAATACGAGGAGGTAAAGGCCGTGATGGCCGAGGCCACTCAATATTCCTCCCTTATCCTGGACCTAAGATCATACCCCAATGTGATCTGGCCCAGGATGGTACCTTATCTGTTGGCCGACCGGCGTCCCTTTGTACAGTTTACCCGGCCAGACATCTACTACCCGGGTCGGTTTATTGTGATGAAACCCAAGCGGGTAGGCCGCAAGTCCGGCAAAGCCTTTCGGGGGCAGGTAGTGCTATTGGTCAACGAATACACGCAAAGCCTGGCCGAGTACACTGCCATGATGGTGCAGGCCGCTGACCGGGTGATCACGGTAGGCAGCCAAACCGCCGGGGCCGACGGTGATGTGGTGAAGCATGAGTTTACCAAGGGCCAGTTTACCTACTTCTCAGGACTGGGCGTGTACTACCCGGACGGTAGCCCTACCCAACGAGTAGGGCTGCACATAGACGTGGAAGTCCGCCCTACCGTGGAGGGCATCCGGGCAGGCCGGGATGAAGAGCTTGAAAAGGCTTTGGAAATCGCTCAACGGGGCCTGGGACTTCCAAAATCCTGACCCAACCCGCACAACCCAGCCCTATCCGGCCCGAATAAGAGCGCGATTATACCCATCTCACAAAGTGAGGGAACAAGGCCATGCCATGGGCTATCTCCTTTCCGTTGACTCGGCAAATAATTTGTACTTTCGATCACCGAATGAGGCTCTGAAGCACGCAATCGCTATCGGCAAGAGGAGAGAATAGCACACACCCTATGATATGCATCAATTGTAAGCATGAACATTCCTTTGATTACTGCCCGAAGTGTGGGGAAAAAGCGCAGGTTCCCAAGATCACTTTTGTCTCCATTTTCAAGGATGGATTTTCCACCATCACCAATATGGACAAAGGGCTATTATTCAACATTAAGCACATCGCCATTCGGCCAAAACAAATAGTAAATGATTATTTACAGGGAAAACGAAAATCCATTTTAAATCCGGTTTCCTTCCTCATCATTTCTATTACTATCTATCTGATTGTCAATTCATTGGGAGACACCAAGTCCATTGATAGCAACAGAGGTTCAGAAGCCTATTCCATTGGCGTTCATGCCCGCAACTTCATCCTGTCTTACTTTAAGTATTTCTGGATTCTTTCCGTAATCTGGATGAGTGTGGCTACCAAGATCTTTTTTAGAAGGTACAATTTCGCCGAACATTTAACCATCAACTCTTTCGTCATTGGGCAGGCCACCCTGGTAGGCCTTATTAGCTATCTGGTTTACCCCTCCAGTTTGTTTTTAACCCCGTGGGTATACCTTGCCATCGCCTGGCTTATCTATGAAATATTCAAAGCTAAAAGGTTGGACCTACCGGTGCTTTTCAAGTCATTGGGCACCATAATTTTGTTCTTTCTACAGATAATGCTCATCGGGGTCCTCATCGGATCCATCATAAATAGGACTTAGTCATCACGGCAAATCAACTGGTATCCGGGGCCCTAAAAACTTTGCCAAGCCCAGATGTGAGGTAAGACAAAACATCACCCCGCCGATTCCTGGTTACCCTCACAAACATTTCCATGCTGGTAGCACAACTCCTCTATAAATTGTGTTGATTCGCCGTGCTATTGCCCTGCTGAGCCACCCATTCGCTTTCGGTCCATGAGCATCCAAGCCTTATCTGTCGACATCGGTAAAATTCTGGTCTTCCTGTTGGTGCTGCTTTCGGTCTTTTTGTTGACCGCCAAGGCCCAGCGAAAAGCGCCCAATTATTGGTTTGCGGCTTTTCTGCTGGTTACCGCTATAGACTTGATAGGGCTATTTCTCTTGCAAATCCCCTATGGCTGGGTCAACGCCCTCAAAATCAGCAGTGTGCTGCTGCAAATGCCCCTCTACTGGCTATACGTGCAGTACGCCTGCTACCACAACTATCGCTTGCAACCTGCACAACTGCTGCATGCCCTACCCTTCGTGGTGTTTGTGAGCTGGTTTTTGGGTAGTGATTTTTCAGAGACCAGTGGCCGCTGGTTTGAGGCACTGGTGAACTTACAATACTACGCCTACATCCTGGCCGTACTGTACACCTTGCGCGCCTTTAAACGCCGGGCACAGGAGCACTACGCGGGCAACCATCAGCTGGTGTACCGCTGGCTGTTGCAAACCACCTTGCTCTTTCTGGCGGGCAACACTCTGGTGCAGATTCGCACCTTGGTGGGTAACACTTCCTATGCGGCGGCCTTCTCCGTGCTGCAACTGGCCACCAGCGTTTTCGCCTTGGTGGTCATCTGCTGGTTCGTGCTCAAAGCCCTCAACCAGCCCCTGCTTTTCCAGGGGGTGGATATTCATCTGAGCCCCTCCCCAAGCAGGGAAGAGACCACGGCACCACCAGAAAGCCTGAGGGTACTGAATACCTACATGGATACGGAGAAGCCCTACCTGGACCCGGAGCTAACGCTACAGAAGTTGGCTGGCCAGGTAAACATGACGGAGAAGGAAGTATCCCAACTGATTAACCAACACAGCGGTAAGCACTTTTTTGACTACATCAATGATTACCGGATCAGCCTGGCCAAGGGGCTGCTGCGAGATAAAAAGGAGCTTACCGTACTGGAAATTCTGTACGAAGTAGGCTTCAATTCCAAATCCTCTTTTTATACCGCCTTCAAAAAAGTAGCGGGCACCACGCCCACAGCATTCAGAAAATCAGGCAGTTAGCATAGTCCGACTTTTAATCGGACGCTTTTTCGGTCATCAAATCCGTCCTACTTCCGGTAGTCGGACGTGGGCGCAGCACGGGGAAGCCACCTTGCAG
>JBCBHI010000139.1:0-8907 GCA_038525885.1 Bacteroidota bacterium | reverse complement strand
CTACGTAAATGGCATGCCTAAAAGATACCCTTTGAGATTAACGGAGGTGAATCAGGTATTTCAGTGGCAAGTAGAGCAGCAACCCGATTTGGTTTTGGTAGACCCCGAGCGTCAGCTTTTGGGGGTGATTCTTCATGATAAACCCTTAGATATGTTAGCAGCGCAGGCCAAACTAAGCAGCCACTTTTATTACCGTTTAGTAGCGTTAGGTCAGCTGGCAGAGTATTCTCAAGATTCCATTCAGGTCCAAACCATAGCCAGGCAATTTCTGGAAGATACCTTCTGGCTAAATCGAGTGGTGGGTATTGGGGCCTTTGAAGAATATCAAGGGGATGATCAATCCGCCCTTTCTGTAGTAATCAGAGAGTTAGCAAGGGAAGACCCAGTGCCTGCAGTAAGAGCAGAGGCGCTTTCCATTTTGTCTACCTTTCCTTCGGTGCAGCATATGACCGATATATATGAGGCATTGAAAGATAGTGCCTATAGTGTAGTGGGTAATGCCATCAGCTTATTATCTGAACAGGAAATCCCGAGCCATTCCCTCGTAAATACTATTCAGCCTTATGAGAGCTACCAAAACGTACAAGTAGTACTACCTCTGGCAGATTTATTTGTAAACCGAATGCTTGAAAATAAACTGCCCTGGTTTATTGCCAATTTCCAATCACTTCAAGGGGCTGATCGGTTTTACTTCATTGCTTACTTTTCAGAATACCTCCTTTTGCTGCCAGAAAAAGACCGGACACCAGGAATGGAAGCCCTACTCTCAGTTGCAGAAAACGATAACAACTATTATGTTCGCGCCGCCTCTGTAAATGCGTTGCAGATGTTGGACTTTAAGGGTGTTTGGGAAGAAAAGATAGCGACCATCATTGACACTGAAACTGATCCAAGGTTCTTTGATTTTTTTGGTGCTACGATTGTCAGTGAAGGAGAGTGAAAAATCCTTGTTAAAAATCTTCTCAACATTTGAATAAAATAAAAAAGCCGCTACTTTTGCATTCCCTTACGCAAAGCAGCTAGCAAAGTGTAAGAACCAAGAAGACGTAAAAGGCGGATTCTTTAATACATAAGGGGAGATTCCAGAGCGGTCAAATGGGACGGACTGTAAATCCGTTGCTTCGGCTTCGCAGGTTCGAATCCTGCTCTCCCCACCATTTCAAGCGGGTGTAGCTCAGTTGGTAGAGCGGCAGCCTTCCAAGCTGCAGGTCGCGGGTTCGAGCCTCGTCGCCCGCTCAAGTAAGATTGTGAAGCCGAGGTAGCTCAGGGGTAGAGCGCTTCCTTGGTAAGGAAGAGGTCGGGGGTTCAATTCCCCTCCTTGGCTCTTGATTACTGTTCGTATTCCATTAACTAAACTGAGAGTTTTCAAACATGGCGAAAGAAACGTTTGACCGTTCCAAGCCGCACGTTAACATTGGTACCATCGGTCACGTAGACCACGGTAAGACTACGTTGACGGCTGCAATTTCTTCCGTATTGGCCAGCAAAGGTATGGCCGAGCAACGCGATTTTTCTACAATCGATAATGCTCCTGAGGAAAAAGAGCGTGGTATCACGATTAACACCTCTCACATCGAGTATCAAACAGAGAACCGTCACTATGCTCACGTGGACTGTCCTGGTCACGCTGACTATGTGAAAAACATGGTTACAGGTGCTGCTCAGATGGACGGTGCTATTTTGGTGGTAGCTGCTACCGATGGCCCTATGCCTCAAACTCGCGAGCACATCCTTCTTTCTCGTCAGGTAGGTGTACCTGCTATCGTTGTTTTTATGAACAAGGTAGACTTGGTAGATGACGAAGAGCTGTTGGAGCTTGTTGAAATGGAAATTCGCGAACTTTTGAGCGAATATGATTTCCCAGGTGATGATACTCCTGTTATCGCAGGATCTGCTTTGGGTGCCCTGAACGGCGAAGCCGAGTGGGTTACTAAAGTAGAGGAGTTGATGGCTGAAGTGGATCAATATATCCCTCTTCCTGAGCGTCTGATTGACAAAGACTTCTTGATGCCTGTGGAGGACGTATTTTCTATTACAGGTCGTGGTACTGTAGCTACTGGTCGTATCGAGCGTGGTGTTATCAACTCTGGTGATCCTGTTGATATTATCGGTATGGGTGCTGAGGACTTGAAATCTACCGTAACTGGGGTAGAGATGTTCCGTAAGATCCTTGACCGCGGTGAAGCTGGTGATAACGTGGGTCTTCTGTTGCGTGGTATTGAGAAAGCTCAAATCAAGCGCGGAATGATTATTTGTAAGCCTGGTTCAGTAACTCCTCACTTGAAGTTTAAAGCTGAGATCTACGTGCTTTCAAAAGAAGAAGGTGGTCGTCACACTCCTTTCTTCTCAAACTACCGTCCTCAGTTCTACTTCCGTACTACTGACGTAACCGGAACTATCAATTTGCCTGAGGGAGTTGAAATGGTAATGCCTGGTGATAACGTTTCTATCACTGTAGACTTGATCAACTCTATCGCTATGGAAAAAGGTCTTCGCTTTGCGATTCGTGAAGGTGGCCGTACCGTAGGGTCAGGTCAGGTGACTGAGATCATTGAGTGATCCTTGAAAGAATAGATTATAAAAGCGTTCTTGATTTTTTCGGGAACGCTTTTGTTTTGTGAATTATACTAGTACTTTTGCAGTCCCTTTTCTGGGGCATTGTACACGGGCGTAGCTCAGCTGGTAGAGCGGCGGTCTCCAAAACCGTAGGTCGTGAGTTCGAATCTTACCGCCCGTGCTACTCTTTTTTCACAGTAAAATAGAGTATTGATGAACAAATTCGTTGCCTTCGTTCGGGAGTCCATCGATGAGATGCGCACCAAGGTTACTTGGCCCAAGTATAGAGACCTACAGCAGAGTTCCATTTTGGTGTTGGTGGCTTCCCTCATATTTGCGCTAGTTATTGGCCTTATTGATTATGGATTTCAGAACCTGGTAGATCTCTACTACGGTATAGGTAGCAATACCCCATCTAACTAATTGTTCGAAAGGAGATTGTAGATGGCAGAGCGGGAACATCAATGGTATACGTTGCGAGTTGTGAGCGGTCAAGAGAAGAAGACTAAGAGCTATCTTGAGACCGAAATCTCGCGGCAAAACCTACAAGATGCTGTTCCTCAGGTATTAATTCCTGTGGAGAAGGTATATGAAATGCGCAATGGGAAAAAGCGTGTTCGTGAACGCAACTTTTTTCCAGGTTATTTCTTTCTACAAGCGGACTTGTCCGATGGAGAGTTATTCCACACAATTGTTAACACCCCTGGAGTTATTGGATTCCTGGGATCGGGAGCAGGTGGAAGTGCCAAAGATCAGAAACCAATTCCACTACGTCCGGCTGAGATCAAAAGAATCTTAGGTCGCGTAGATGAAGTGGAAGAGATGGACGAGCAATTGGAGACTCCGTTCATTGTCGGGGAAACTATCAAAGTAATGGATGGTCCTTTCAGTGGTTTTACCGGTACTGTTGAGGAAGTGTTCGAAGAACGCCGCAAACTCAACGTAATGGTGAAAATTTTCGGGCGAAATACGCCTGTAGAATTGAATTATATGCAGGTAGAAAAACAAGATTAATCCATGGCCAAAGAGATTTCAGGATATCTGAAGCTGCAGGTTCGTGGCGGTCAGGCAAACCCTTCACCCCCCGTCGGTCCGGCGTTGGGTTCAAAGGGACTGAATATCATGGAGTTCTGTAAGCAGTTCAATGCTAGAACTCAAGATAAGCAGGGTCAGGTATTGCCTGTGCTCATTACTATTTTCTCAGATAAATCCTTTGAATTTGTAGTTAAAACTCCTCCCGCAGCAGCTATGTTGCTTGAGGCAGCCAAACTCAAAAAAGGATCTGGTGAACCTAACCGTAAGAAAGTTGGATCAGTTTCTTGGGACGACATCAAATCGATTGCCGAAACCAAGATGCCCGATCTCAACGCTTTCAAGGTAGAGAGTGCTATGCGCATGATCGCAGGTACAGCCAGAAGTATGGGTATCAAGGTAACGGGTGCAGCACCCTGGGACAACTAATGCTAGATCGACATGGCTAAGTTGACGAAAAAACAAAAAGAAGTATACGCCAAGGTAGACGCTACCAAAGAATACACCCTGGAAGAGGCTTCTAACCTAGTGAAGGAGATTACTTTCACAAAGTTTGATGCTTCGGTGGATTTGGATATACGCTTAGGTGTAGATCCACGTAAAGCCGACCAGATGGTACGAGGCGTAGTAGCTCTTCCCCACGGTACAGGTAAAGAAGTACGCGTATTGGTACTTTGTACTCCTGACAAAGAGGAAGAAGCTAAAGCTGCCGGTGCAGATTACGCAGGGCTAGATGATTACATTAAGAAGATTGAAGGAGGATGGACGGATATCGATGTTATCATTACTATGCCAACCGTAATGGCTAAGGTAGGTAGATTGGGTCGTGTGTTGGGTCCTCGTGGTCTGATGCCTAACCCAAAAGCAGGAACTGTGACCCTCGACGTAGGGAAAGCAGTAAAAGAGGTTAAAGCTGGTAAAATTGACTTTAAGGTTGACAAGTCCGGTATTATCCATGCTAGCATCGGGAAAGTATCATTCTCTCCTGATAAGATCTTGGACAATGCCAACGAGTTGTTGCAAACCTTAGCCAAATTGAAGCCCTCTTCAGCGAAAGGTACTTACTTCAAAAGTATCTGCCTTTCTAGCACCATGAGCCCCGGTATTAAGGTTGATAAAGGTAGTGTACAAGGCCTCTAAGTTATGACTAGAGAAGAAAAAGCGGTTGTTATCGACGGTCTCGTCGAAAGAATGAATAGCAACAGCCACTACTACTTTACGGATACGTCCGACTTTACGGTGGCTGAGGTAAATGAATTCCGCGGCATGTTGTTTCAACATGGTCTGGAGTTATATATCGCGAAAAACACTTTGTTGAAAAAAGCGCTAGATCAGATCGAAGGTGACTTCACTGAACTAGACGAAATTCTAAAGGGTTCCACTGGCGTTATCTTCTCAGAAGAAAATGGTAGTGTCCCTGCGAAGGCAATTAAAGAGTTTCGCAAAAAATTCCCTCGCGCAGACGAGAAGCCCGGGCTGAAGGGTGCTTCCATCGAAGGTGCAGTTTACGTTGGTAATGAGCACCTAGATTCCCTAAGCAAGCTCAAGTCTAGAGAGGAACTTATTGGTGAGGTTATTGGTTTGTTGCAATCTCCTGCCAAGAATGTGGTTTCTGCACTTACAAGTGGCCAAAACAAACTGGCTGGTATTGTAAAAACGTTGCAAGAGCGCGGCGAGGAATCCTAAAATTGATCTAAAGAAAAATTACTAAGTCTAGCAAAAATGGCAGATTTGAAAGAATTCGCTGAGCAGTTGGTAAACCTGACAGTGAAAGAAGTAAATGAGTTGGCCGATATCCTGAAAGAAGAATATGGTATTGAGCCTGCTGCTGCAGCTGCAGTAGCCGTAGCTGGCCCTGCTGGCGGTGGCGAAGATGGCGACGGCGCTGCTGAGAAGACCGAATTTGACGTGATTTTGAAAGCGGCCGGTTCTTCTAAGTTGAAAGTTGTTAAGCTCGTTAAAGAATTGACTGGTTTGGGTCTGAAAGAGGCCAAAGAATTGGTTGATAGCGCACCTAAGCCTGTGAAGGAAGGTATGCCCAAAGACGAAGCTGAGAACTTGAAAAAGTCTCTAGAAGAAGCTGGTGCTGAGGTAGAGCTGAACTAATTTTTGGCTCGGTTAAGCAACGGCTTTTGGAATTAGGCCTGGCATTCACGTCAGGTCTTTTCCTGTTTGTACATACGAAAGGGGGGATTTTAAATCCCCTTGTTGCCCTTTCCCTTGTAGGCGAGGCTAACTGAACATTAGACTCTCCTTTTTATCATTATTAAACCATTACAGCTTTGGCTACCCCACTGACGGTAAGGAAAAATTTCGCTCGGATACAGAAAGTCCTCGAGTATCCCGACTTTCTAAGCGTGCAAGTGCAGTCCTTCAAGGATTTTTTCCAACTTGATACACCTGCCGAGAGACGCGAAAATGAAGGTCTGTACAAGGTTTTCATGGAGAACTTCCCCATCTCGGATTCCCGTGAAAACTTTGTATTAGAATTTATTGATTACACCGTTGACCCTCCTAAGTATAGCGTTGATGAGTGTATTGACCGTGGGTTAACATACTCTATTCCGTTGAAGGCGAAGCTTCGCTTGTCTTGTAACGACGAGGATAATGAGGATTTCGAGACTATCGAGCAGGAAGTGTTTTTAGGGAACATTCCCTACATGACTGCCAAGGGGAGTTTCGTAATTAACGGTGCAGAACGTGTTATCGTATCTCAGTTGCACCGTTCACCTGGGGTGTTTTTCGCTCAAAGCAAACATACCAACGGTACCAAGCTATACTCAGCCCGGATTATCCCTTTCAAGGGTTCATGGATTGAGTTTGCCACAGACGTAAACAATGTGATGTATGCTTACATCGACCGGAAAAAGAAGTTTCCGGTAACCACATTGTTGCGTGCTATTGGATACGGTACTGATAAAGATATCCTTGACCTATTTGGTCTTTCCGAAGAAGTTCCCGCTACCAAAGCTGCTTTAGGCAAGATTGTAGGTCGTAAGTTGGCTGCTCGGGTTCTTAGAACTTGGACTGAGGATTTCGTTGATGAAGATACTGGTGAGGTAGTTTCTATCGACCGTAACGAAGTTCTCCTGGAACGTGATTCCGTAATCACGGATGAGGATATCCCTACTATTGTAGACTGTGGTGCTAAGTCTATCATTCTCCACCGTGAGGATGTAAATGTTACTGATTACACCATTATATATAACACACTTCAGAAGGATAACTCCAACTCTGAAAAAGAAGCAGTAGAGCAGATCTATCGTCAACTGCGGAATACCGAGGCTCCTGATGAGCAAACCGCTCGTGACATCATCCAGAGCTTATTCTTCTCGGATAAGCGATATGATTTGGGTGAGGTAGGCCGCTACCGGATCAACAAGAAGTTGAACTTGAATATCACTTCTGATATTCGGGTACTTACCACTGAGGATATTATTCACATTGTGAAATACCTCATTGGTTTGATCAACTCTCGTGCGGTAGTCGATGATATTGATCACTTGAGCAATCGGCGTGTACGTACGGTAGGTGAGCAACTTTACTCCCAATTTGGAGTAGGTCTTGCCCGTATGGCTCGTACCATTAAGGAGCGGATGAATGTTCGTGACAACGAGGATTTCAAGCCTGTAGACTTGATCAATGCTCGTACACTTTCTTCTGTGATCAACAGCTTCTTTGGGACCAACCAGTTGTCCCAGTTTATGGACCAAACTAACCCACTGGCAGAAGTTACGCACAAGCGTCGTATGTCTGCGTTGGGGCCTGGTGGTCTGTCCCGTGAACGTGCAGGTTTCGAGGTTCGAGACGTACACTACACTCACTACGGTCGGTTGTGTACTATCGAAACTCCTGAAGGGCCCAATATTGGTCTGATCTCTTCACTTTGCGTTCATGCAAAAGTGAATAACATGGGTTTCATTGAGACTCCATACCGGAAAGTGGAAAATGGTACAGTGATGTCGAAAGATATCATTTACCTCACCGCTGAGGAAGAGGATACTCATAACATTGCCCAAGCGAACGCGCCGATTGACGAAGCGGGTGAATTCTTAAATGATAAAGTAAAGGCTCGCTTCGAAGGTGATTTCCCTGTATTAGATCCTAAGGAACTATCCTACATGGATATTGCTCCTAATCAGATTGTTTCTGTAGCGGCATCCTTGATTCCTTTCTTGGAGCACGATGATGCTAACCGGGCATTGATGGGATCAAACATGCAGCGCCAAGCAGTGCCCCTCTTGCGCCCTGATGCCCCTATTGTGGGTACAGGCCTGGAAGGTCGTGTGGCGATGGATTCTCGCTCATTAGTAATAGCTGAAGGTAACGGAGTTGTTGACTTTGTGGACGCTACCAAGATTGTGATCAAGTATGATCGCAATGAAGAGCAAGAACTGGTTTCTTTCGATGATGAGAAGAAACCCTATCACTTGGTGAAATTCCGTCGTACCAACCAAGATACTACGATCAACCTGAGGCCTATTGTTTTGAAAGGCCAACGGGTGGAGAAAGGACAACCTCTTTGCCAAGGCTACTCTACTGAAAAAGGAGAATTGGCGTTAGGTCGTAACATGCTGGTGGCCTTCATGCCTTGGCAAGGTTACAACTTTGAGGATGCCATCGTAATCTCAGAGAGGGTAGTTAAAGACGATATCTTTACCTCTATACACATCGAGGAATTCGAGTTAGAAGTTCGGGACACCAAACGTGGTGAAGAAGAACTTACCTCGGAAATCCCTAACGTAAGTGAGGAAGCCGTTAAGCACCTGGATGAAAACGGTATTGTACGGGTAGGAGCTGAGATACGTGAGGGAGATATTCTGATTGGTAAAATCACCCCTAAAGGTGAGACAGATCCTACTCCTGAAGAGAAACTGCTACGCGCCATCTTTGGAGACAAAGCTGGAGATGTGAAGGATGCTTCTATGAAAGCGTCTCCCTCTTTGCGTGGAGTAGTAATCGATACCAAATTATTCTCACGTCCTAAGAAGGATAAAGATCTTCGCGCAAAGGCGAAACGTGAGGTAGAAGAATTGAAGGCCAAATACGGAGCTGACCTTACCAAGGTTAGAAACCGTATGATTGATAAGTTGTCCGTTCTGTTGGATGGCAAAATTTCCGAAGGAGTTAAGCACAAGTTTGGTGATGAGATCATTACCAAGGGTGTGAAATTCATTCGGAAAAATATCGAAGAGAATATCTTCCCTGCCAACAACATCTATAGGGATGAGAGCAACTACAATGTTCCTGAAGAAGTAAACTCATTCACGTGCTCATCATCTGTCCAATTCTCCAGATTCAGATCCGTGATCAAGTTTA
>JBCBHI010000138.1:0-8909 GCA_038525885.1 Bacteroidota bacterium | reverse complement strand
TTCGGACTCAAAATAGCTCTTACCGCTAAAGTGGTAGCTGCCGTCTTCGTTCAGGTTGAGCTGCGAGAAGGTATGTCCACACCATTCTTGAGAAGACATAGACACCTTGAGCGTATTGGGAAATTGGTCTGCATTAACCGGGGTAAACGAACTCTGCATGATAGAATACGGGTACACTCCGGTATAGAATTTCTTGGTCAGGTTAAGCTTCAAGATACTCACCGCATCGTTTCCGGCGCGGCCCTCGTAGTCTAGCTTCACCTGCTTGCTTTTGGAGAAGGGTTCGGTCACAAACACCAGAACGGCTTCGCCTTCGTGCATGGCGCCATACCGGGCTTGTTGCAAGGTATAGCTCGTTATCTCCGCCTGACCGCGATACCAATAGTCACGGAAAGAAGGAACGTCGTCCTCAGCAGCGAAGGCATTGGACGAAGCATTTTCAGCTTTGGACTGGCAGCCCCAAACAGCGAGGGCCAATCCGACAAATAGGAGGGGGGTGCGTAGTACTTTCATGATATGCGCGGGTTTATCATAAAAGTAGCCGTATCGCGCAATTGTTCCCACCTTGCGCAGGAATATGTCGGGCGGTAGATAAAAGCAGGAATAGGAGCCGAGGTTTCCCGGCTCCGGTCACTCAGTTGAGCCTTTCGGCCAGCAAGGTCGCCTCACCTAGCAAGCGCCCTTCTTCGCGCTTTAGCAAGCTGGGTGGGTAGGGTTTGGCACATGCATGGCTTTGAGCCAGCTGCACCAGCTCACCCTCTACAAAATAGAACTCGGTTGTTACCCATTGGTCGCTGCCTTCACCCAAAGGTTCGCGCTCTTGCACAAAAATTAACTGCCCATCCTTGTAGAAATACTGCTTTCTCAAGGGGGCTTTGGCCGTAGGTTGTAGTACCACAAAAGCTTGGCCGTTGGAACTTAAAAATCCACGAAAAGCCCGGCCCTCACCGTCTACGTCCATCCGCCAGGCTTTGAACCGATCCGAAGTCTTACGGTCTCCTAGATTACTACCTATCTCCTTCTGTATAGCCTCAATCTCCTGGAAATAGGCTATACCAGAGGGCAAGGGTAGAAAGGAAGCGGGATCATCGGTACTGGGTTGAGCTACTAAGTGTAAAGTGATCACTAATGAAAGGGCCAGTAAAATCAAGCCCTGTTTGAAGGTTGAATTCATTTGTACGTGAGAATTTTAATTTATGCACCACGTACAAGGATTGGGCCAAAACCAACTACTGGGGGTGCAAACTAGATTCTCCCATCAGGAATAAAATGTAAGCCCATCCCTATCAAGGGATATTCCTTCACTAGAACTTACCTAGAGCAAGCCTTAGGCGTCCTATGAAGTGGACGCGGGTAGCTCTCTTAGTCTACCCGCCAGGGAATTCATTAACAAAGTCGGGCCAGAACCTTCTCGGCTACTGTAGTACCTATAGATAGGCTAGAGGTAGCCGCGGGTGAGGGGGCATTGCACACATTCACCGCGTGGTCATTCTCCAAAATAAGGAAGTCGTCCAGCAACCCGCCCTTGCGGTCACAAGCCTGAGCCCGTACTCCCGCACCGCCTGGCACCAGATCATCCGCTTGTATCTCAGGAATAAGCCGCTGCAGGGCTTTGGTAAAGGCCGCTTTGGAATAACTGCGGTGCAACTCGCCCATCCCGGTTAGCCAATACTTGGCGGCCACTTTTTGGAAGCCCGGCCAGGCCAGGGCCTCACCCAGCTCAAAAAGATTCACCTTACGCTTGGTGTAGCCTTCGCGGGCATAGGCCAGTACGGCGTTGGGCCCGGCTTCTACCGCCCCGTCTACCATCCGGGTAAAGTGTACCCCCAAGAAGGGGAAATTGGGATCAGGCACTGGGTAAATCAGATGCTTCACCAGATGCTTCCGGTCTTCCTTCAGCTTATAGTACTCTCCACGGAAGGGCACAATTTTCAAACCCAACTTCTTCTCCGTAAGCCGGGCGATTTTGTCTGAATACAAACCTGCACAGTTCACCACCAGGTTAGCTTCCAGGTCGTTATGATCGGTCTTCACCACCGAGTATCCTCCCCGCTCTTTGATATTGAGCACCTTGGTGCCCAAGCGAATTTCACCACCCAGCTTCTGAAACCGTTTGGCATATGCTTTGGCCACACCCTTGTAATCAATAATGCCCGTTTGTGGCACCCGGATACCCCGGATACCCGCCACATGGGGTTCTATTTCTTTGAGTTCCTTCTCAGGCAACATCTTCAAGTCGGTCAGGCCATTGGCCTCACCCCGCTCATAGATGTTGTCCAAGGCCTGTAGCTCCGCTTCGCGGGTGGCCACAATTACCTTCCCACATAGCTCGTAGTCAATCCCCTCCTCATCACAAAACTCAATCAGCTGGTGATACCCATCTATACAGTTGCGCGCTTTCAGGCTACCGGGTTTGTAGTATATTCCCGAATGGATTACCCCGCTATTGTGGCCCGTTTGGTGAGCCGCTACGGCAGGCTCCTTCTCCAATACTACAACTGTGTGCTTGGGTACCTGTTGTTTGATCTTAAGAGCAGTGGCCAGCCCTACAATGCCTCCGCCTACAATGGCAATATCGTATCGCACGCGCTACAGTGATTTGTGTGTGGCCGCGAAAGTACAAAAGGAATAGGAAACCCCGGCGAAGAGTAAGGAAAGCAACATGGGCTAGAAAGGGTATCAGGAGGGCTGGAATCCTACCATTGTAAATGAATGTAAAATTGATAAAGTACCCCATGTGATGGCTCAATTCTTGCTGACCTACAGATGTAAACCAAAACCCAACTGAATGCCCAAATACCTCTTACCTATCGGCCTCACCTTGGTCTTACTTGGGAGCACACTTTCAGCGAGTGCACAGCGATTCCAGATTTCGGACAAACATCCTGCAGTAGGCGACACCCTTAGGCTTACCTACCAGAACAAAATCGACTCTGTAAGTGGTGTTCTGTTATGGGCCTATTTGGTGAAGGAGGACGGTACGTACCAGTCCATCAGGCGGACTTTCCATCCCAAGGGAGAATCCTTTGAATTAGCCCTATTGATAGAAGAAGGCTGGGCTGCTTTGGAACTGTATACCCTAGAGAATGGGACTACTCAAACGGGCCTGAAAGAGGTAAGAGTCCGGGACCAGGCTGGGCATATTGCGCGAAATGGCTTTGCATTGGCGTTGAAGAACCGGCCCAATTACTACATACGGAGCGCACGAAAGGCTCACCCCGACAACTATGCGGCCTACCGATGGCGCTGGCAGGGCTTGTATTTCAATAGCGTAAGCTATGCAGAAGAAATTATCCGGGACGAACTCAGTGACCTGGCGGCTTTGGGTGAAAAGACCGAGGAGTTTTATTACACTCGGGTAGCGGGTATGTACATGCTCAATAACCTACCTGCTTGCCAACAGGCCCTTGATGAGTTTTGGTCAGAATACCCGCTGTCTCCCTACTGGGCAGAACTCCGTCTCTTGTTAGAGAATCAAACGCCGGATTTCACCTTCGAAAACAAGCCCATACCGGGACTGGCAGAGAAGCTTATGGCCTGGGCTATGGAAGAACCCACCTCACCCCTTGCCCAATCCTTGCTACCCAAGATGATAGATGAAAAGCAAGGGATGGACCTAAGTACCATCAGAAGTACCGTGCAGGCAGGCATGGAAAGGCCCCTAATCGCGCGGTATTGGTTGCACACTTTTTTGGCCATGACCGAGGAAAACTCTCAGACCAAAAGGCTAGAGCTATACAAGGCATTCAATAGTCTGGTACAGCAGAACCACCTGGAATTTGCCGTGATAGCCCCGGCTTCGGATACGAAGGAGCTCCTATTGATCCTGGCGCGGGAATTTCTCTCCATTCAGGACTATTCCAGTACCCTGCGGATGCTGCAAGTTCTGGCGAAGTCGGATGCCCCTCAATATTCCGAATATCACTTCCTGATGGCCAGAGCCATGGCAGGGCAGGAGAAACACCAAGCGGCGGTGGAGGCCTATTTTAGGGCGTACTTGGCCGGAAACTCTTCCGCTTTTCAAGAAGCCAAAAGTGTGTTTAACAACCATCTGGCTACCGAGGAGTTTGTCTTCGATCAGTTCCGGCTCTCTTTTGCCACCCAATCCTTGGCCATACCTACTCCAGTACCCGCCAAGCTGTTACCCAATAAAACCCTGAAAGGGGAGTGGTTTACTTGGAACGAGTTGCAGGGCAAAATTGTGGTATTGGCATTTTTAGCAGGAGAGAATGCGCAGGAAAAGGAACTCATTGCTACTACCGCCACCCTGGCCAATGCTTTGGATCCTAAAGAAAGCCTGTTTCTGGTGGTAACCAAGCTAGATCAAGACCAGCTGAAATTCATCATGGGTAGGGTAATTCCTGAACAACCCGATATCATGGCGGATGCCAACTCTACCTTCTCCACTTGGAAAGTGGGCTACAAACCCGTGTATGCAGTAGTTGATTCTCAAGGGATGATCCGGATTTCTTTCATCGAAAGTAAATTGCTTTCGCATGAAGACATACCTTTGATTGTCAGAGCCTTGCAGAGGCTAGATAAGGATGCTAACAGCAACGAAACAGCCGCTAGGAGGTAAACAGGGGGTGAAATACCCCCAGCACTTATATTAACTTAGTATTAATTTCACGATCTTTGCACAACATTTGGCAGGGTCCTTGCGTCTAGTTTGTAAGCCCTGAAAAAGGGTGGAATTCAGAATGAAACAAAAAGCAAAAGTAAAAATGGGCACAAAAGTCGAGAGTTCTAGCGATGGTGGTGGGAGTATCACGATCGTAAAAACTACAGATTTGATACAGTATGCAGTAGACCTGCTACAAAATCTGTACACCCGTTTCCAAATGGGAACATTAAATCAATGGTTAAACCCTTTGCACAGGATGCCTATGGTACCTGACTACCAATTTCTATCCACTGGTATAGAACAGAATCGTTTGAGGAAGTCAGCATCGGTCCGCTCCGTGACCTAAAACGGGAGAAGCTCGACGACCGATTACTTTTTGTTTTGAATGATATATAACCAAGTTTTTTCGAGAGTCTGATACCAGCGGGCTCCGGAATCAGAAACCCTCCAAAGCGTTCTTTTGGAGGGTTTTTTAATTTGCTCCCGCTCCACAAATCCCCAGCTTCGCAATTGGTCTAGGCATTCATGGATGTACTTTCTCTCCAGCCCTGTACCTTCCGTCACTTGTTTGAACTGGCAAGGCTCAGAATTACTCAGATAGGCCATTACCAGGAGTAACCGGGTGTGGGTCTCAAACCCCTCCAGATCATCTTGCTGAGCCATGAGATCTGCCGGACCCAGGTCAAGAGCATCCATGATACGCTCTGCCAGGTCTACATATACTTGCTGCCGATCCAGTTTTTCCAGAGTTTTTAGCGGCTGACTCGGGTCGTTGATGGCCTGATACTCAGCGATGGGCGTACGCTCATAAATAGAAACATCTACTACCACCGTGAGGATTTCCATATTGGCCCGGTTGGCCCTGTCCAGTAGGGGCGGCAGTTCCTGTTCCAGGATAAACCGGGAGGAGAGGAAGGAAGAGGAGACCAGAAATACCGCCACCCGGCATTCTTTGATGAACCGATTGATCTCATTGCGCCAGACGGAACCACTGGCGATCACGGTGTCATCCCAGGTGGTAAGCAACCCGTTGATTTCCAAATAAGCGAGAGGTTCTTTGAGTTCTTCCAGGATGTCTACATCCTGATGGCTATAGCTGATGAATACCCCTTTTTTCTTAGACATGTAAATGGATTGGCGTGTCCGTAGGCCGTACTATTTCGACATGGCAAGCTATATCTGATACCGCACTTTTGCAATGCATAGGCCCTGAAAACCAATCAGCCTTTGGGCCCGCCTAGTATCCGCTGTTTTACTTCGGGCTGGTAGTTCCGGCCAATGGGCAGCGATTTGCCTCCTATTTCAATGCTGTTGCCGTCCAGGGCTTTTATATGGTTGAGGTTGATGGTATAGCTGCGATGGATGCGGGCAAAATCTTTGCTCGGGAGCAAATCCGTGAAGGCTTGCAAGTTGTAATGCACAATCAGGTTCTCCAGCGCGGTGATCACCCGTACATAGTCCTTCAGACTTTCTACATAGATGATGTCTGCAAATTCCACGCGCACCATCTTCTTATCCACCTTCAGATACAGATGCTCTGCCTTGGGTGGGGGCGATTTTGGCGGTACCTCTTGAGCCTCCTCCGGCAAATGGGCATGCTGTTGCAGTCTGAGTTGCTCGCGCACCTTGTGTACGGTTTTCATAAACCGGGCAAAGGGGATGGGCTTCACCAGATAGTCCAGCACATCCAGCTCATAACTATCCACGGCATATTCCCGGTAGGCAGTGGTGATCACCACTAAGGGAGGCTGGGCCAGCGTTTTCAAAAACTCCAAGCCGGATAGCATGGGCATATTGATGTCCAGAAACACCAGATCTACCGGATGCTCCGACAGGAAAGCCCCCGCCTCCAATGCACTTTCACAAATTCCCACCACGGTAAAATCCTCTACCTGTTCCAGGTACTGGGACACTACTTGCAGGGCCAGTGGCTCATCGTCTACCAATACACAGCGTACGTTCATGGGAGGGGTACGGTAAGATCGACAGTAAAATAGGGGGCCTCGTCCTGAATGTCCAGCGAATACCGGTCCGCATACAGCAGTTTCAGTCTGCGCCGGGCATTGGCCAGGCCAATACCTCCTTTTCGGTCTGCCTCCATGGTATGCCCATTTACCGCTGGAGCCTTGAAGTTTTGGGTCTGGAACCGCAATTGGTGCTCCTTCACGCACAGCGATAGTTTCAAGGGTATTTTTCCCTGCTCATCTTTGCCGCCGTGCTTGATGGCATTCTCTACGAAAGGAATAAGTAGGAGAGGAGCTACCCGTACACCACCCAGTTCCCCTTCTATGCTAAAATCAATTTCCAGCTTATCGCCGTATCGTAGTTTCTCTAGGTCCAGATAATTGTGGATGTGATTGACCACCGCACTCAGGTGAATTTCTGATTCCTGCCCCTGGTAAATCACGTAGCTCATGAGCTCGCTCAGCTTCATCACCGTTTCGGGCGCCTTGTCTGATTTCACTAGCGTGAGGGAATACAAGTTATTGAGCGTATTGAAGAAGAAGTGCGGCTGCACTTGCGACTTTAGGTAAGCCAGCTCGGTTTCCAGGTTCATTTTCTCTAGCTGGCTGGTACGCTCCCGGTTGCGTACCCAGTCAATGGTCAGCTTGATGGATCCCGTAACTCCCACCACGTACAGCTCCCCAATGAATACGGCCAGGATGTAGTTGAAATCAAAGAGGTTCTCCTCCCGGCCAGACTCCGGCCACACTTCGTTGGTCACCAATACATAGGTGAGCACCACCCGCAGTAAGGAAAGCGCCAAGGTGATGCCCAACAGGGCAGCAAGGTACCAGCCGTATTTCCGCTTAGGAAACAACAACTTTGGGATGAGGTAGTACAGATTGAAATAGGCCAACACAATGTGGATGGGGAATTCCACCAGGTTGGACTGCGCAGAGTAAGTGTAATCTCCAAAATAGCTACCCCATCGCACTACGTTGAAGGTGTAGTACCCCAGCCAGAACAGGCTGTGTTGCACTATGGTGCGCTGAAACGGAGTTAACGATTTTAAGGTCATGACGAATTCCCTGCCACCCCTACGGAGCGAAACCTTGGAATATGCATCCCTTTCCTCTAAACCACCTAATTTTTTAGCGGAACCGCAGCATTTTATCGCTAAATGAGACCGCTCCGTTGTTAGACGCTAGATGCTAGACCGCTTGGCGTTCCGCCTCGCTGCTAGACGCTAGACACAAGATGCAAGACATAAGATTCAAGACGCAAGACATAAGATATAGACCATAGAATTCAGAAGCGAGAAGATAGAAGTGTGAAAAATTTACGGTCTCAGGCAAGGACAAAGGACATTCCAATGTCTAACGTCCAGCATCCAACGTCTAAATTCCAACCTCGAACCTCGAACCTCCAACTTCGAACTTCCAGCCTCGATCTTCAATCCTCTACCCCTGAACGTCCAGCAAGGTAAAGCTAGTAGTAATGCCCACACTGAAGTTTCTGGGTAAGGACTCTACACCGAAGATGGCCCGGGCATGGCGGCCGCGTTCTCCCAGTACGTTTACGAATAACTCCGAAGCACCATTTACCACTTTGGGGCCTTCATCCCAGCCTGGGGCGGCCTGGTAGTAGGCATCCATATGGTTCATTCCTTCCAGGCGATCAAAACCTACCTTGCCGTGCAGCTGAGCCAGAACGTTGAGCGCACAAAGCGCCATGGCCTGGTAGCCTTCATCTACCCCAAATTCCGCACCCAACCTGCCTTGAAAACGAAACTCCTCATTGAGAATTGGGAACTGAATGGCTACGTAGGCGATGTTGCCCCGCACATTGACGGACTGATAACTACCGCCAGGAGTGGTGATGGAGGGTAAGTGAAGGCCAAGCTCTTTTAGCTTGTCGTGGACCGGAGTCAAGGTGTTCATTAGGCAATCGGTTTTGGCTGGATAACCCAAAAAGGCCGTGCCTAAGTTCCTGAAATTGCCATAGGAGATAGTACAACCTGGCAGGCTCTTGGAAAAACCTAATAGTGAAATTCACTCCTTTTGGGGTAACAAATCAGGATTTTGGGTATACAACCCAAATACCCTAGCCATGAATGACCGCCCTGACAAATCACAAGATGCGAATCCCTTTAGGCCCTTGGCTGCTACCCAGAGAAAGGAAAATGCGGGTTCTTTTGCCGACCATCGCAAACAAAAGGTGATGCAAATGCGGTGGCACAACGTAGCCAACCAAAGTGAGCAGGTACAAAAAGCCGCATTTTCCTTTCTCTGGGTTACCTCCAAGGGCCTAAAGGGATTCGCATCTTGTGATTTGTCAGGGC
>JBCBHI010000137.1:0-8951 GCA_038525885.1 Bacteroidota bacterium | reverse complement strand
AACGGGACGGGTAAGTCCACATTACTCAGGCTAATAAACGGTGAGATGCCTCCGGATGGGGGAGAGATCTCAAAGTCTAAAGAGACTTCTATAGGTTTTCTGAATCAGGACTTGCTGAGTTATCAAACCGAGGATAGCATTTTGGAAGTGGCGCTGACGGCGTTTGAAGAAACGTTGCGGCTAGAGAAGGAGATTAGCGCTATTCTAAAGAAGATGGAGACTGAGTATTCGGATGACCTAGTGGAGAAGTTGGGGAAGCTTCAGGAGCGCTATGAGGCACAGGACGGTTATGTGATTCAAAGTAAGGCAGAAGAGATCCTGGAGGGGATTGGATTTAAAACGGAGGATTTGACCCGACCTCTGAAGGAGTTTAGCGGGGGGTGGCGGATGCGAGTGATGCTGGCTAAGCTACTCTTGGAAAAGCCTAGCCTACTCATGCTGGACGAACCCACCAACCACTTGGATTTGCCTTCTATTGAGTGGGTTGAAAAGTATCTGAGTGCTTACGATGGAGCGGTCATAGTGGTGAGTCACGACCGCGAGTTTTTGGATAATTGCACCACAACCACGGTAGAGGTGGCGAACCAACAACTCATTTTATACTCTGGGAATTATTCTTTCTACCTGGAAGAAAGGGAGTTGCGCCGCGAAATTCAGCAGAATGCGTTTGCTAACCAGCAGCAGCAGATCAAGCAGGCGGAGCAGTTTGTGAATAGGTTCCGGGCTAAAGCCACGAAAGCCCGCCAAGTGCAGAGCCGGGTAAAGATGCTGGAAAAGATGGACCGAATAGGTGAAGTAGTGGATGAGTTTGCTACGGTGAATTTCCAGTTCAGATTCCAGCAGAAATCAGGAAGGTTCATTGTAACTCTTAAGGATATAAGTAAGGCCTATGGGGACTTGAAAATTCTGAGCAGAACAGAAGGAGTAATAGAGCGGGGGGATAAGATAGCTTTGATTGGTGCGAATGGTAAGGGGAAATCTACTCTGCTGCGCATAATTGCGGGCGCTGAACCGCATGAAGGTACTAGAGAAGAGGGCTATAATGTAATTCCGGCTTTCTACGCTCAGCATCAATTGGAAGCTCTTACGGTAGATAATGAGATTCTGGAAGAACTTAAGCAGGCAGGGTCAGCCAAGACTGAACTGGAGCTTAGGACTATACTAGGTGCTTTTCTATTTCAGAATGATGATGTTTTCAAACGCATCAAGGTGCTGAGTGGTGGTGAAAAATCGAGGGTGGCATTGGCGAAAACGTTGATTTCGGAAGCGAACTTTTTGCTGCTTGATGAGCCTACCAACCACCTGGATATGCAATCGGTAAACATACTGATGCAGGCCTTACAGCAATATGAAGGGAGCTACATCATTGTGAGCCATGACCGGTACTTTGTGAGCCAGGTCGCTAATAAAATTTGGTGGATCGAGGATGAGGAAATGAAGGAATATCCTGGCACCTATGAAGAATGGGCGGACTGGGATGAGAACCGAAGGGTGAAGCGTGAAGCCCAAGCAGAAGCGGCGCAAAAGGTAGAGAAGACCGATAAGCCTAAGGTGGCCCAAAAGCAGCGAGAGCTTACCAAGGAACAGGGAAGAGAATTGAAGAAGCTCCAGAAGGAACTAGAAGAAATTGAGGAGCAAGTTCTGGAACTGGAAGCAGAGAAGGAAACACTGGAAGGGGAGATGGCCGATCCGGGGGTGTATAGTGACCCGGATGCGTTGTTGGAGAAAAATGAACAGCATACCAAACTGGAGAAGAGCCTGGCTAAGAAAAATGAACGTTGGGAGGAGGTAGCTTTGCTGATAGAAGAGCTAGAAGGGTAAAACAAACAAAACCATCCCGCAACGCGAGATGGCTTTTGTAGTACTCATTCTCATGCTAAAACCTTACACTACGATTTGTTTCGTGATTGCTAGTATGTTATTGAGGTTCTATTGATTCTGCTACCGTGCTGACTTCGGTAGACTTGGTTTGCTCAGAACTCTCAATATCATACTCCATTGCCCTAATCCTACCAAGTTCTTGTAGGGCCATGGCGGAAGTAAGGGCCACGGCTATTACACCACAGCCCAGGAAAATTTGAATTAGTTTTGGGAAAGTGTTCGTCGCTTTCATATGCTTAGTACACCTGAAAGTATGATTACCCTACCCAAAGCCCAATTTTTTTTAGGATAGTGTTAACCGTACTGGTGTGAATCAATTTTCCTCCCAAGAAATAGCTGAATACTATGACACTACGGAGCTGCATTACCGTAGGTGGTGGGGATTGGATAAGCACCTTTCGTTGCATTATGGGTTATGGATGCCAGGGGTGAGATCCTTTCAAGAGGCTATTCTGACTACAAACAAAACCATGAGCGAGTCTGTGGGGATAACCGCCGAGGACTCTGTGTTGGATGCTGGGTGCGGAGTAGGTGGTGCAGCTATCTCACTTGCCAAGTACAAGAAGACCCAGGTTACGGGCATATCCTTGAGTGAACGCCAAGTGGAGACGGCAAGGAAGAATGCTAGCCAAGCTGGTGTGGACCAGCAGGTGAGCTTCAGGTTGGGAGATTATACCCAAATGCCTTTTGCAGATGCAACCTTTACGGTAGTTTGGGCCTGCGAAAGTGTATGCCATGCTGAGAACAAGCAGGATTTTTTGCAGGAGGCGCATCGGGTGCTGAAGCCTGGAGGGAGGTTGGTGATCATGGACTTCTTTCAAGCGCAAGCACAACAGTCGGATCCCCGGCAGTTGCTGGCTCGTTGGGGAGCTACATGGGGTGTGCCGCACTTTGCGGTGGTGAATGAGATGAGGCAGTGGTCCGAAGCAGTTGGTTTTGACGAGGTAACCATCCGTGACTTTACAAAAGAAATCCGAAAGAGTGCCCGCCGTTTATATTGGGCAGCAAAGCTAGGGTCTGTACCCTCCCGATGGTATAATTTCACACATCCCGGGGTGTCACGTTTCGCCCGTACTCATTACCAAAGTGGATTGCTACAATACAAGGCTTTAAAAGCCGGGCTTTGGCGGTACGGCATGTTAACAGCTGTGAAAAACTAACCCCTTTACCAAGGAGTAATCCTTGGATTTCAGTATCACTCAAAGAAATCAAAAGGCCATGCCAATGGCATCTCAGCAGTGCTAAGATGGGGAGTTACCTTAGAACGATTCTAAATGTGTTGGAGGTTGAAGAAAAGTATCTAAAACGGCCTCTAATCGTCAGAATATGGGAATGGCTGGGGCTCTTTTCTAAACTTTTGATAGGGGTTGTTTATTACCTTTAAGTACCCTGAGATAGATTTTTCATTTTACCTAACCACCCTTATGGCATTTGATATAGACATGGTCAAGGCTGTGTATAACCGCATGGGAAACCGTGTGGAAGCAGCCCGAAAGATAGTTGGTAGGCCCCTTACGCTGGCCGAGAAGATTCTTTATACCCACTTATTCGCTGGCGAACCTACCGAAGCGTTTGAGCGAGGGAAAACCTATGTAGACTTTGCTCCCGACCGGGTGGCTATGCAGGACGCTACCGCACAAATGGCCTTGCTTCGGTTTATGTCGGCAGGGAAGAAAAAGGTGGCAGTGCCCTCAACGGTGCATTGTGACCACCTCATTCAGGCCAAAATTGGGGCAGATCAGGATTTGTCAACGGCCATTGAAACCAATAAGGAGGTGTATGACTTCCTAGACTCAGTTTCCAATAAATATGGGATTGGTTTCTGGAAACCCGGAGCGGGCATTATTCATCAGGTAGTGCTTGAGAACTATGCCTTTCCGGGGGGGATGATGATTGGTACCGACTCCCACACACCCAATGCTGGTGGTTTGGGCATGGTGGCCATTGGTGTAGGGGGAGCAGATGCGGTGGATGTGATGGCAGGAATGCCCTGGGAACTGAAGATGCCCAAGCTAATTGGGGTGAAGCTTACAGGCACCATGAGTGGCTGGACTGCTGCCAAGGACGTGATCTTGAAAGTGGCGGGAATTTTGACGGTAAAAGGGGGGACAGGTGCCATCGTTGAATATTTTGGTCCAGGTGCCGATGGATTGAGTGCCACAGGTAAAGGGACCATTTGTAATATGGGCGCTGAGATTGGTGCTACCACCTCCTTGTTTGCTTACGGTGACCAAATGAAGATTTATCTGGAGCAAACGGAGCGCGCGGATGTGGCGGAAGCTGCGGAGGCGGTGCGTGAACACTTACGGCCAGACCCTGAAGTGCAGGAAGATCCTAAGAAGTATTATGATCAGCTGATTGAGATTGATCTGGATCAATTGGAACCCCATGTGAACGGCCCCTTTACCCCAGATGCTGCCTGGCCCATTTCCGAATTTGCTAAGGCAGTGAAAGATAATGGCTGGCCCCAAAAGCTGGAGGTAGGTTTGATAGGCTCATGCACCAACTCTTCTTACGAGGATATGACTCGGGCGGCTTCCTTGGCCCAGCAAGCCATCGATAAGAATTTAAAGGTACAGGCTGAGTATACCATCACTCCTGGTTCTGAGCAGGTACGCTACACGGCGGAACGCGATGGCATTCTAGATACGTTTGATAAGATTGGCGGGGTAGTGCTAGCCAATGCATGTGGGCCTTGTATAGGCCAATGGGCACGGCATACCAATGATCCTAGCCGGAAGAATTCTATCATTACTTCCTTCAACCGAAATTTTGCCAAGCGAAATGATGGCAATCCTAACACTCATGCCTTTGTAGCCTCTCCCGAGCTGGTTACAGCGATGGCTATTGCGGGTGATCTCACCTTTAATCCGCTAACCGATACTTTGACCAATGAGTCAGGTGAGCAGGTGAAGCTGGACGAGCCCCATGGTTTGCAAAACCCTCCCAAAGGGTATGCGGTAGAGGATGCTGGCTATCAAGCTCCCGCCGAGGATGGGAGTGAGGTGAATGTGGTAGTGAATGAAGGTTCTGAGCGGTTACAATTGCTTACCCCTTTCACCCCAAATGATACGGATAGTATCAAGGGTATGCGATTGCTGATTAAGGCGTTTGGAAAGTGTACTACCGACCATATCTCCATGGCTGGCCCTTGGTTGCGGTTTCGCGGGCACCTGGATAATATCTCTAATAACTTGCTGATAGGGGCGGACAATGCCTATAACCGACAGACGAATAGCGTTAAGAATATTGAGACGGGTGAATATGGTCCGGTACCTGATACAGCCCGGTACTATAAGGCTCAAGGCATTCCTACCATCGTAGTTGGGGATGAGAACTACGGAGAAGGTTCTAGCCGGGAACATGCGGCGATGGAGCCACGCCACCTGGGGGTGCGTGTAGTATTGGTAAAATCATTTGCCCGGATACACGAGACCAATTTGAAGAAGCAAGGTATGTTAGGCCTGACCTTTGCCATCCCAGCAGACTATGATAAGGTGCGGGAGGATGATAGCATTGACCTACTAGGCCTAGACACCTTCACGCCAGGTAAGGCGCTTAGGGTGGTGCTGAACCATAGTGATGGTACTACCGACCAGTTTGAGGTGAATCATACTTACAATGAGGCCCAAATTGGCTGGTTCCGCGCGGGCTCAGCCCTGAATTTGATCCGTCAGCAGGAAGCCAACTAAAGGCTGAGATATATTGTACCTTAACCGGAAGGTTTGAGTTATACAGGCCTTTGAAAAAGAAAAGCCGCTCCTGGGGTAAAGGAAGCGGCTTTTTTCTGTCTGAGAACCAGTTTATTCCGTTTCGGATAGCATCCATTGTAGCAATTCCGGATCGTCTGAGAGCTGGCGACCCGGTTGGGTATAGTCACGCTGGGACGAGTCTACCAAGGGCCGGTATTCTACCACTCGCACCGGTATTTCTATCCGTTCTACCTCCACAATTGTAATAGTGTCTGGAGGTAGGGTATGGTAAATGGTGTCCACCACGGTTTCATATACTACCTGAGTTGGGATAGGCCGGAGCGACCTTAGTCCCCAACCTATCAGCAAAAAGAGAATACAAGCCGCCGCCCATTGGTAGGTGGGGAGAGTAGGTTTTAGGTACCAAACTGTGGCCTTGGGTTGTTCGGCCCATACCGCGTCCAGGTTTCGCTTTACCTCACTACCTAGTGGAGGAACAGGTTCCTGTGCCAGTAGGTGGGTTTCCTCCAGGCTGAGGCGATACTGTTCGTACCTAGCAGAAGAACCAAAAACGGTGCGAGCCTCCTCCTGTTCGGCAGAGGATAATTCCGCAAAGGGCTTAGAGCGGATGATGGGTTCCCAATGGGCCCACTGTTCTGCATTCAAGGACTCTTTCATGATTCTAACAGGATTTGAAAAGCCGCCAATTCTTTTGCTAACCGCTTTTGTAAATGAAACATTCGGGACTTTACGGTGCCCAGTGGCACAGCTAAGATCTCCGCTATTTCAGCTAGTTCCAGATGCTGTTCGTACCTAAGCAGAAAGACAGATTTGTGAGCCTCAGAAAGACCATTCACCGCCTCAGCAAGCGAGGTACGCCACTGGGTGGTATCATGAATAGTTTCTGCTTCTGGCATTTCCCAAGTCATATCCTCGCCTAGCTCTACTGCTTCGCCCCGAATTGCATTCCGTCGGTACTCGTTTTTACACAGGTTATGGGCTATGCTGTATATCCAGGGTCTGAAAGTTCTTCCCTCTTCAAACCGTTCGGCGGCTTGTAGTACTCTCATAAAGGTGTCCTGTAGGAAGTCCTCAGCCAGAGGCTGGTTCTTCCAAAGTAGCCTATACAAATACCGGTACAAGGACGGGGCGTAGCGCTCGTACAAGGTATCGAAAGCTCGCTTGTCCTTTTGTGCTACCCACTGGATGAGGTCTTCGTCAGTAGCTGACTGGTATGTCCGTTTACGCCATTTCATAGCAGTTCCTCCTGGCCGAAACCAGGAGGTATGCTTCATTTATTTCTCAATAACCTCCATAAAAACCCTGAACCCGACCCGGTAGTCTGTGCCAGAATACCTTTGCTGTAGCATAAGGTAACTTTCTTCAGGAGTGTGTCCCCAGCTTCCCCCCTTGGCCACGCCTGGTTGGTCTATCATCTCGGCCACATTCCCTGAAATATGAATCAGACCGTACTCATTGGGCCATTGTTTGGTCACTTCTACGGTGTATTTTCCTCCATCTCCTTTGTGATCCCCACATCCGATATCCATGACATTAAAGTTACCCCCCCAACAGCCTGTGCTCGCCATAGCCATAGCAGGTTCTGGATAGAAGTAATCCCACCAGGGGAAACGGAAATCATAATTGTCTATATCTACTATTCTGGTTTCACCTTTCGGTAAACTGACTCTTGGGCCTTCCAGGACAATCTCATTGGGGTTGTCTTTGGAACGAAATTTCTCAATCCAAGCAGCGGCCTCAAACCATTCTTCTTCAGTAGGCAGGCGGAATCGCACCCGTTCAAATTCTCGCCTTGGGGTTTGGTTATATATGGCAGTGAGCCATTCGCAATAGGCTACCGCAGCCCTGTGACTAATGCCTACCACGGGATAATTGTCAAAGGCAGGATGGTTTTGGAAGTAATAGGGGGAAACGGTAGACCACTCTTCTGCTTGCTCCCCACTCAATTTAGGTTTAGCGGCGGCTAAGGCAGAAGCTTCACCTTGGTCTTCCAGGTGCTGAAGCCATAGGCCATAGTCAACATTGCTCGTTTCGTACACGTAGGCGTAAAGGCCGTTGCCAATAGGTTTTATGTTTTTGTCAAAAGCCTTGATGTTGTCTAGGTACCTGCCTTCGACACTTTCATACTTAAGGGTTGCGAATACATCAGCAAAAGATGCTCGGTTGATCTCTTGCTCTAGTGGATCTTCATTGCCGAGGCGCTTCCAAATCTTTTTCATAAGAAACCACCAAGCATCGGCTTCTTGGGACTCGCCTGCCTCGTCTAGCTGCCGAACTAGCAGAAACATGGGCACTAAGTAATGCCTCTCAAAAGGGGTAGCTGCATCGTAAGTTGTAGGTGGAGAGAAGTCTACCTTGAGGTAATCTAAGTAAAACTCGTTTTCTAGCCGTTCACGAATAATAGCTAGGTTGTCTAGGTCAGTTTCTGACAACTGCATGGTGAGCCCCACTACGTAAATGGGCTGGTTACGTAGGTTAGAAGCCAAGGTCTTGGACCATAAGGGTAAATGGATGTTTTTGTCCGGGTTGGCTACAATGAACTTGAGTGCATTGAGATCAGTATCGCTTAAATAATGATTGACAATATCTGTTCCTTCGTCAGAAAAGTCCGTTATCAATCCATATTGCTGCTGGAGAAGCTCCCGGTAACTGGCGTCAGAAAGCATGTTTGAGAAAATAACTTCAACATCTGCCCGATATTCGAACTGCTGTTGGATACTCAACAGACTCCAATACAGTTCTTCGTCATGTACGATCAAAAAGCCATGTTTAGAAACGGAGTGGAGGAGATTGTGATGTAGGAATAAGAGGTTAGAAGAAGTACTAGAAGTTAAATCCCAGGCCTTAAGCTGTTCTCCTTGCAGTGCTTTGTCCCCCGTGTACCCCGCTAGGGTTATCATAGGTCCCATAAGCCCTAATTCCAGGAGTTCCTCACGGTTAGTTTGCCAAAAAGAGGCCATATCTGGCATGGGCTTACCTTCTGTCCAATGCGAGATTAGCTGTGTGGCGGGCGCCTCGGGAAGCAGCTCCTTCATTCGCTCTATGGTGGTGGGCACCACGGGAGAGTTTTCCAGCCCCAGATACTGGAGGGCTCGCAGGTTTTGAAAATATCCCGCTGGGTCGGTAGGGTGATCCTTCTGGTATTGGGCCCAAAGTAACTGCTGTTCTTGGTACCATTTACGAGGAAATCTACTTACCAAAGTAGAGGGTATGGGTTGCCTTTTTTGATACTCCAGGTGTATGGGAGGGGGGACCCTACTAGGGAGGCTAGAGGTACTGGATTGGGCCACCAAGGGTATGCTAAGGATACCTAAGGTGTACACCATCAATGCTTTCCAATTCATGAGTTTGTGGAAG
>JBCBHI010000136.1:0-8967 GCA_038525885.1 Bacteroidota bacterium | reverse complement strand
TGCATACCTTCTTACTATGACGGGATGCCCAACGTATTGTTGGAGGCGGGTGGTTTGGGGGTTCCGGTGTTGGCTTCGGATGTAGACGGCATGCACGATGTGCTACACGTGGTTGCTCCCCAGCTACTGTTTGCTCCTGGTGATGAGCACGGACTGCGCAAGGCGCTCTTTGACTGGTCACAGGCGGATGCGGATACCCGTGCCGCCTGGGGGCTAATGATTAAGAACCATATTGCTACGCATTACACTCATAATCAAGAACTGGATCAATATGAAGACCTTTTTGCAAACCTGTAGCGTGCTGAGCTTGCTGCTGCTGGCACAATGTGGCGGCGGAGAAAAATCTACTCCCGCACAAAACCAATCCCAACCACCTGCTCAGCAGGAGGTAGCGACCATTACTCCTGGGGAGAATTTCTTCTCCGTGCGCAGTGCATCGGGTACCTACGAGGTATTCGTAGAGGGTAGCGACCTAGCCCTGGAGGGTCCCAATATGTCGTGGTTGGGCGAGGATAAGGGCGAAAAACGCAAGTTTTATGACCCCTCGGGTGATGTGACGATGGAAGTGAAATTTAGTGATGAAGATAAGTTCAAGCTCCGCAACTCGGATGGGACGCTGCGCTGGAAGGTGAAGGTGTATGAGGACAAGGTAAAGGTGGCGGATAACGAGGAGATGGATAATCCGTACGAGATTCGCTTGTACGAAGGGGGGCGCATCAAGTTAAAACGGAACGAAGAAGAGCTGGCCGAATGGCGGGTGTCTAATCAGGCAGTGAGTGAGCTCACTCGCGAAGGCCTGACCGTTTCTGGCCTCAACCAAGGGTTTGCCCGCGGAGCTTTCTTGATAGAGGAACTAACCATGGAGGAGCAACTGGTACTAGCTGCTGAGTTGTTTGTGAGGTAAGGATCATTCTACTCACTGGAATAGGAGTGTCTTTTTTGGGGTGGAGATATGGCCCCTTTCGGTTTATATGCAAGTTGAGTGTTATTTAGCCCCACTGCTTTGGGCTGCCAATTGGAAGTTGGTTTAGCGATAAGCATTAAACCACCCGGAGTGCCGGCCCTGCCGCCTGCGGTACTCCTCCTTGGATAAAGGAGGGGAGTGTAGAGCTAGTTCTAGAACCTCATAACCATGCATGTCTTTTACGCCTTGGGCGGTGGCTGGGGCCACCTGAGCCGGGTTCGCACCTACATACGGACTTTGGGGCCCATCCCTTTTCGGGTGGTCACGGCCAATCCGGTGGCCCATGAGTTGTTTGCCCCTGAGCAGCTCCTGTGGTTGGACGTAGATGCCCGGGTGAAAGCACCCGAGTTGGCGGCCGCCATCCAGCAGGCTTTGCGGGGAATAGCGGTGACTCACTGGTACGTGGATGCTTTCCCAAATGGTATTCTAGGTGAGCTAAGCCAAGTAGACCTGAACCCTAAACGGCGAACTTTTCTGGCCCGAAGGCTGAAGTGGGAGGCCTACCAGCCTTTATTGAAGGGAGAGATGGCCAGCTTCGATGAAGCGGTGCGCTTTGAACCTTTGCACCCAGAGCAAGAGGCCTGGGTTACGGAACACGCCCCTCAGCATATTGATTTCACCTACCCGCCACCCAAGACGGACTTCTTTCGCATAGTACCTTTCCTTTCCATGTTTGCCGGGCCCTTTTGGCTGGTGATGCATACCAGTAACCTGGAGGAGGTAGAAAGCCTTTGGGAGTATGCACAGGCGATAGCCCGGCAAGAAGGGCTGGAGCCCACCTGGGTGCTCCTGACCGACCAGTCGTTGCCCGCACCGAGTCCCGGCCTTGTCCAGCAGGACCCTGCTCCTGGGGATTGGTTTCCGCACGTAGACCGGATCTTTTGTGGGGGTGGTTTCAATACCCTGCAACAAGTACTACCCTACCGGGATAAGGTAAAAGCGATCCCCTTCCCCCGCCGTTTCGATGATCAAGCCGAGCGGATAAAGCGGTTGCTGGGGTAGTGGGGTAACCCTTTCAGGGTCTCAGGAGCAGTAGGAAGGAGCAGTTTAGGTTATCTGTCCCAAGTTCTTTCCGGGAATACCTGGCGACCCTGAAAGGGTGTTTTTTTGAGGGGTGACCCTATGAGCGCCCAGCGGGGTGCCGCCCAGCGCTACAAATGAAATTTAAACTTGGTATCCGAACGGCTAGGGACTATCCTTGGCTGGGGCTCTTCGGCCATGTTGATCATTTCACCCAAATTTATATACTCCTTGCCTTGATTGATAACCCTACCAGGGTCCCAAAGGCAGTGGCTACAGCGTTAATACCAGCTTGTTGGTTAGTAGAATTTAGTGCCAGGGAGACCCTGGTAGGGTGCGTATGGCAAGTTGCGATATGCACCTCCGGGTTTTGCGTACGCAACCCTGCGCCGTAGTTTTGCATCACCATTTTAAATGCAAAACATGAGACTATTCCTTGTGGGGGCGGTGCTGTCCCTAGGGTTACTGACTGCCGCCCAAGGGCAGGACCGATACCAATATCTGGTAGACCTAAATGCGGTGGCCGATGACCAGCTACAGGTAACTTTGAACACACCCAAGGTGCGTGAAAGTACGGTGGAGTTCCATATGCCGAAGATTGTGCCGGGCACATACGCGATCAGTGATTTTGGACGCTGGGTGAGTGATTTGGCTGCGCTGGATGCCTCGGGCAATGCCCTGCCTGTGAAGAAGTTGGACAAAAACCGCTGGGAGATTGGGAATGCGACGCAGCTGGCCACGCTTACCTATACGCTGGACGATACTTTCGACGGTAAGCTGAAGCGGCCCTTCCAGCCGTCGGGTACCAACTTTGAGGAGGGGCAAAACTTCCTGCTCAATACTCACGGTACGTTCGGCTATTTGGATGGCTATCAGGACTTGCCTTTTGAGGTACGGATCACCCGGCCGGAAACCTTCTTTGGGGCTACCGCGCTACAGCGGATGGGGTCTGGAGGGACCACGGACGTTTTTGAGGCCTCGCGCTATTTTGAGCTAGCGGATAATCCCATAATGTATTGCGAGCCGGATACGGCTTCGGTGATGGTGGGCGGCGCCCAGGTGATGGTGTCGGTATACTCGCCGAACAACCGCCTGACTGCGAGCTATGTGAAGGATGAGGTGACGGCTGTGCTCAAGGCGCACGAGCAGTATCTGGGAGGGCAGCTTCCGGTAGATCGGTATGTGTTTATCATCTACATGACCTCTAAGTTTGTGATCTCTTTTGGTGCCTTGGAGCACAGCTACAGCTCAGTATACTTTCTGCCAGAATGGCTGGGCGAGGGGGCCAGCCAAACCCTACGGGATATTTCGTCACATGAGTTTTATCACATTGTGACCCCGCTCAACATCCACTCGGAGGAGATCGGCAATTTTGATTTCATTGACCCCAATATGTCGCAGCACCTGTGGCTGTACGAAGGGGTGACCGAATATGCGTCTCATCATTCTCAGCTAATGGCCGACCTAACGGATATGGACCTGTTTCTGAACGAAATGACGGGCAAAATCAGGACATCGAAGCAAAAATATACGGATGACTTACCCTTCACGGAGATGAGTGCCCAGGTGCTGGACAAGAAGAAAGAATACGGTAATGTGTACCAGAAAGGGGCACTGATTGGCTTCTGCCTGGATATACGGCTACGGGAGTGGTCCAACGGACGATATGGGCTGCAGGACCTGATTGCGGATCTTTCTAAAGAGTACGGGAAGGACGTTTCCTTTCAGGATGATGCCCTATTTGATAAGATCACGGAACTCACCGGGCCTGAAATCAGGAGTTTTTTGGAGACTTATGTGAATGGGCCTAGCCCCTTGCCCCTCAAGGAGTGCTTTGATGCGATAGGGGTGAACTATGAGGAGAACTATGAAATGCGGGCTACGGTATTGGGTGCACGACTACGGACTAACGACGAGGGAGAGAGGTACGTACGTCGACTGACGGGTAAGAAGGCCTTTGCTAAGGCGCTGGGCCTGGAGAAAAGGGATGTGCTGTTGGCGGTGAATGGGCAAGCGATGACGGAAGAAAACAGCGATGAGCTCCTAGGCCTCATTCGGGATACGGACGAAGGCGAATGGGTAGAGGTGAAGGTACGCCGGGACGGTGAAGAGTTGACCCTAAAGGCGCAGGCGGTGCACAGCACCATTAAGCTGAATTACTATTTGGGTGAGTTCCAAACGCTGACGCCAGAGCAGGAGCAGATACGCGAAGCGTGGCTTACCGCACCGGAAGGTTAAGGCTATAGCCCAATCTGTAGGGGGAGATAGAGGCTTAGCCTTCTCTCCTTGCATCCATCCCCTAGGGGCCGTATCAAAAGGTATCATTACGATTTTGTAGCCAAATATTATTCCGATGATTTGCCCTGAGCTTTAGCTCGGGGAATACCTAAATTCAGGTTCATAGTGCTTTAGCACAATAAACACCTGTCATTGGGCTAAAGCCCATTTTGGGGGTAATCTAAACACCCGGCTGAAGCCGGGTGCAATTGAAAACCAAAGGAAATTGGGAGGTTAGCTTTGTCGCGTGGCTTTTGATACAACCGCTAAAGGATGCGTGAGCGCTAGGCGACCTACCGATAGGGCCTTTTTATAGGTTGCCCGGCTACTCCCTTGCCTGGTCTACCCGGTGGAAAATCTTGCTTACAATTTTCCATTCGCCGTCAATTTTGAGTAGCTGCATGTAGTCTACAAAGTAGAAGTCCGGGTACTGGCTGATGAGTTTGGCGGTTGCGGCGGTACCCTCTACATCAATGGATACTACGGAGGGAGCCATGTCCCGCTCTGGGCCAGGGTTGATGTTGGCCAGGTAGTCTGGTATGGGCACAATAACCTGCTTGCCGTCCCGGACGAATTTCATGCTGGCGTCCAAGTCAAAGGCTTGGGTGACCCGCTCGCGGCTATTGGCTTTGCTACCCAGCAGGTAGTGATTGACGGCAGTACGGACGGCCTCTATTTCGGTTTGAGACTCGGTATGAGGTGCCCAAACATAGGCACAAATGGCCAGGGAAAGCCCGGCTAAGAGGATGGATTTTTTCATGATGATTGGGGAATGAAAAGTCTTAAATGGGTGAGGATTACAGCAGGGAAGTGAATGTTTTGGCAAACATTTCCATTTCGTCGGGCCGGCCCATGCTTACCCGGTACCAGAACCCTTGGGGATTGGGGGCCGAACGAATGATCAGGTTGTGCTCGGCCATAAGGGGCGTTAGGTCCGGAGAAAAGCGCTCCTTGGGTATCTCGAAGAAGATGAAATTGGTTTCGGACTGGGCCGGGATGATATCCATTGACCGCAGTGCGGCCCGCGTGATTTCACGGGCTTCTTCGTTTTTCCTTCGCGAGAGGGAGATAAACCCTTCTTCTTGATAGGTAGCCATAGCGGCGGCCAGGGCCACGTTGCTTTGGTTGAACCAGCCAAACTGTAGGGCTTTCAGGGCCGCGATCCGCTCGGGCTGGGCCAGTAGGTAACCTACCCGCAGGCCGGCCAGGCCGTAGATTTTGGAGAAGGTTTTCACTACCAGCACATCATGCCCCTGGGGTATGCACTGCACCATGCTGGGGTAGTTGGGCTCGGCTACAAATTCCAAATAGGCTTCGTCTACCATCACGGGAGTGTGGGCGGCTGTTTTCTGGCAGAAGCTAAGCAGGACTTCGGCTGGGAGAGCGGTGCTGGTAGGGTTGTTCGGATTTACGATGTACACCAAGCCCGTGGCCTCCTTTAGTTTTCTTTGGATGGCCGCCAGATCGTAGCGGAAGTTCGTGTCTAGCGGTACCTCTACTACTTGGGCACCCGCCCGGCGGGCATAGGTTTGCAAGAGGGAAAAGGTGATATCGGCGGTGAGGATTTCTACGCCGGGCTTCCCAAACCAGGTGCCGGCTAGCTCTAGTAGCTCTGAGGAGCCGGGCCCCAGCAGTACATGGTCTGGGGTGAGGCCTTCCTGCTCTGCAATGCGGGAGATCAGTTCCTCTTCCAAGTCACCCGGATAGCGGTTGCTACGGGCCAGAGCTTTTTGCATGGCCTCTTGGGCCAGGGCGGAGGGGCCATAAGGGTTTTCGTTGGCATTGAGCCGAATGGCAGTAGCCAAGTGAGGGGTGACCTTGTGGGCTACCCGCCGGGCCAGCGCGGGCTTGGAGCCGGCAATGGACAGGCCAGTTAGGGTAAGGGCACTTTGTTGGAGCCAGATTCTACGGTTCATGAAGGCTTGAAGGATGTTGTTCCCTCAAGGTGCTTACTGCATGCTTCAATCCCCGGGCTAATACTACCAACAGCACTTGGACAGCGTGATCTTCACTTTGAGTCATGCAAAACCAGGGGACTAGTTCCCCTTCTAAACCTTATAGATTTTGGAAACCTATAAGGTTTGAGTTTTTTGATGTTTTAGCACCGAATTGTGTCTGCGTGGTGCGGCCTAGGGGGTTCCGCGTCAATAGCAAATCGGACCGCGTAGGTTGTTGGCGGCCGGCGTTCCGGTGACGGGCTCCCCGCCCTAAAACACCGAAAACGGCGAGAAATTCCTATTACCCTAGCGCCATCTTCACTTTCTCAGGGCTTCATTCCCAATGGACTTTCAGCTGTTTGTAGGCGGCCCGGCTAACTGGGAGTACGGGGCCGTGATGCAGTACGGCTTCGTATTTCCCGGCTCCGTGGTTGTTCAGGTGCCGGACCCGGTCCAAGTGTACCATGTAGGACTTATGGATGCGGCTATAGGCAGCCGGGAGAATCTGCTGAAGCTTGGCCAGCGATTTGTCGTGTAGGTGCTGGGTGCCATCCTCCAGGTGCAGGGCGGTGTAGGTGCCCTGGGCTTGCAGATACACCACTTCTTTCAGGGGTATCACTTGCAAGCGCCCGTGCGAACGGATGGCCAGGTACTTGAGCTGGTGGGCAGGGGTGCTGGCCGCAGCAAGTAGCCGCTGGATGGCGGTGTTCAGTCGCTCCTGGGTAAAGGGTTTCCCGATGAAGTCCAGCACTCCGTACTCAAAGGCCTCCAGCGCGCGGTCATGGAACGCAGAAATAACCACGGTGTGGTAGGCTTGCGCCACGGCCTCTTTGAGGAGCTGGAAGCCGTCCTCTCCGTGCAGGTTCAAATCCAGAAAAACCACATCCACGGTATGTGAATCCAGAAAGGAGCGAGCTTCTGACAGCGTGCGGAGGCTCCACAATTGGTGGGGGTGCTCGGCCAGGGCCTCACCTATAATGCGCTGCAAGCGCTGGGCGACCAGGGGTTCGTCCTCTACTATGACTCCACGCAGCATTACAGCCATTCCTCCTTTCCGTTCTTCTGGATGGTAATACGGTTCTCCCAGCCTTGTTCTACGGGGCCATACTCAAACTTCCAGCGGTCCGGATAGTGCTCTTCCAGCCGGGCGACTACATACTTTAGACCCGTGCCTGGGGTCACCGCTTTTGGGCTGCATTTGCCGTCGTTACGCAGGAGATAAGTAACCTGGCTGGCATCCGCCCGGCGAGACAGCACAAAGGTGCCTCCGCGGTCTGCGTACCCATGTTTGATGCCGTTTTCTACCAGCGTATGTAAGATGCCAGGGGGTACTTGTTCTACGCCTCTAAAGCCCAGAGTTTCCAGCTGGAAGGGATGGCCTTTTCTCACTTCCATGATCCGCATGTGGGCCTCTACCATGGCCAGCTCGGTAGCCAGGGGTACGGTAGGTTCGGCGCTGACGCGGCAGAAAAGTTCTAGCTCCTGGGCCAGGGCCTGCACAAACTGGCTGGCTACCTGGGCGTCGGTATCGATCAGCTCTTGCAGGTTAGTGAGAGAGTTGAGCAAAAAGTGCGGCTGAATGGTTTGCTTAAGCAATTGGTTTTCTAGCTGCGAGGAACGTAGCTGGGCCTCCTGCTTCAGCTTGATCTGGGAGTGAATCTGACGGCTTACAGCCAATAGGAGACAGAAGATAAAGAAGAAGATGCCCAAGAAGTAGCCGAAGTTGAGCAAGTCACGGTACCCCAGGTAGGTACACAGGGCGAGCCCGCCCAGGCCAACGAGGGTAAGCAGGGCGCCACGTTGGCGCTTGCGCAGTGGGTTTCTTAGGGCCAAAGCACACAGCACAAACATAGCGTTGATATACCAGCCCTCGGGTAGGCCTGCCAGGCTCAGTAGACTTAGTGCCGAGGCGGTAGCCCACCATGGCCAGGAGGGCTGTAGGGTGTATTCGAACAGAATGAACCCTAGCATGCTGAGCATCCCCACGATCACAATGACGTAAATGATGACAGGAACGGCGGTGGAGACCAGGCTGGGAAACTCCTCCGTAAGCCAAGGGAATTTCATGAGCACCTTGGCGGCGTGACTCACACTGTACAGGCTAAAAAACAAATAGGCTACCCGCCGGTGCAGGCTGAAATACAATATGAGGGCTACCAAGGCCGAGGTGCATAGTGCAGCCGCAATTGCAGTGATGGCATAGTCATAGGAGGCTCCCATAACCCGTAAGGTCCCCATTTTTGGTGGGAATGGCTACCCTGAATTACTCATTGACACCTCCTGGCTACCAACCGCACTATAGCGGATGCCCAAGGCAAGGAAAGGCAAGCTTGGTTTGAAAAATCGAATGGCAACGGTCATCTGGGTTTTCTAAGGAGAAACTGCGAAAAAGGCCTCTATTTTGATGATTTGGCCGGAATGTATCCCTCATGTCACCCCTGCAAAGTGGGAATGTCATCCCCCTATGTACACCTTCGCCTATTCACTTTTTTAAGCTTCGATTCATGACCGGAAACGATTTGCCTGCCTGGGTAGGTAAGAAAGAAAAGCTGAACCAGATAGAAACTTTTATTATCAATCAGCATCTGCTGACCCGGGTAGAAGCGGGGGAAGCTGGAAAGATACGGTTGATGAATTTTTGGAGAGCCCCCGTTCGGTTGGGAGAGTTCAATACTCAGGGCCTGTCTATGGTAGAGGTAGCCTCACTGAACCTACGCCTGGAAGGGCCCATTTCCACCTTACATTTGGTGCATTACGTAAGCAAAGCCT
>JBCBHI010000135.1:0-8967 GCA_038525885.1 Bacteroidota bacterium | reverse complement strand
TGTAAAGCATCAACCCGTAGGTCGGTAGTGATTTTCTCATCAACATCATCAGAATTGTAAAAAGTTTCCACCTCTTGATAGTCTACCTTGGTGGGTTGCTTACTCTTCTTCCGATATTCGTTGATGAAGCTGTTTTTCAAAATCCGGAACAGCCATGCCTTGGCGTTGGTTCCTTCTTGAAAAGAATTAATAAACCGAAAGGCCTTCATGTAGGTATCCTGCACCAGGTCTTTGGCATCATCTTCATCGAAAGTCAATCGATAGGCGAAGTTGTACATTGAATCTACATGTGGCATGAACTCGCCATCAAAGATTCTCTGCTTTTCAACATCTGTATAATTTTTGCGCACTTCGGCTGCTTCAGTCATATTGGAACTTTCCTTTCTCCCATTATGGTTTACCTATCCGAACCGAATAGGGCACTACCCCAAAAGGGTATACGTACACTTGCCATCCTCACTCATCCCTTTTGGTACTTTTTGTGATATTTGCCTTGCAAAAAGTGTTCGAAATGGAAAAACCTGTCAAAATTTCCGGGGTTGTCATTACCTACAATGAAGAAAAGAACCTCGGGATGTGTCTCCAATCTTTAAAAGGAGTGGTAGACGAAATTGTTGTGGTAGATTCCTTTTCCAAGGATAAAACAGAGGAAATTGCCCGGGAACACGGTGCTATTTTCATTCAACATCCTTTTGATGGCCATATCGAACAGAAAAACTATGCGGCTACGCAGGCTTCTTTCGATGTCATTCTTTCATTAGATGCAGATGAGGCCCTCAATGATGCACTTAGGCAGGATATCATCAGAATTAAGTCAGAATGGCAGAAAGATGGATATTGGGTGAATCGGCTAAACCAGTATGCCGGCCGATGGATACGCCATGGCAGCTGGTACCCTGACCGAAAAATCCGGCTGTTCGACCGGCGGAAAGGAAGTTGGGGAGGACACAACCCTCACGATAAGATTCTACTACATGAGGGAGCAAAAGCTGGCAAGCTAAAGGGTAATTTACTCCATTATACCTACGACCCCGATGATATTGTGGAGGTGTATACGGAGCATATGAATCAGATAAATTTCTTTGCCACTACTTGGGCTGAGAGTGCTAAAGAAAGGGGGAAGCGAGTGATTCCTCTTTGGCATTTGGTACTACGTCCTCCGCTTCAATTCTTATGGGAGTTTATCTTTCTACACGGCTTCCTGGATGGCTCCATTGGCTTTATTATGGCAAAACACTCGGCATGGCATAAGTACCTGAAGTACCTGAAGTTGCATGGGATGTATGCTGAAGACAGGAAACGCTAGGCGGTCCTTCTAAGCCATTCTATCCTTGAGTTTCCCCGAGCAGGACTGTAGCGTCTGGGTTTGGGAAAGGCACTCTTGAGCGTAGCATCACCTGACAAATAATGCAGAACTAACTGCTCTCCGTCTTCTACCCATAACCGGTTCCCTTCACCGTCCTGATATGCATGGTCGCTACCTGCCGCCCCAGCATACCTACGAACTATTTTTTGAAGAATCTCTTGGGTGGAATGTTCCTGTCTTCCTTTCGCCAAAAAGCGAGATTCAACGTAAGCTAGCCTTCCTTTGAAGAAATGGTATTGTGAAGCCATTAAATAGGGCCCCATGTCCTTGCGGTAAAATGCCACTACATGATCCGTAATCTGGTGAGTATTGTTGAGCAGAAAAGCCGGTGAGCCTGATGAGGCGATCACTTCATCGAGAGTTGCTTTTAAAGAAACCAGGTCACCGGGACGAAGGGCTTTAAGAACAGGTGAAAATCCATACGGCTGCTGGTGATAGATAATCTGTGAGAAATGGCCGGGATATTTGAGAGAATTGGCCTGTTGATAATACTCTTTTCTCAGTACATCAGCATTGGACAAGGCAACGGAAGCGGGAATAGCGATAGGTATAGCTTTTGTCATAATCACCTTTTGAAGGTTTGACTAGAAATACGCACTATGACAATAGAATGTTTTGTTAATCGTTTAAACGGTGGATTTTCCAGATTAAGCATCGTTTTTTCTCGATTACCTAAACCCTTGTGTTAACTTATATTCTTAACATATCTGATAAACAGCAAGTTAAATTCAGAAATTAATCAGCTCAAAATTGACTGTTACGTCTTACCCACAAGTTATCCACAATCAATAAACACTCATTAGCCAAATAAAATTCTTTTTATAAATATTTTGTCATTTCATCAAATCAGACAATCATTCCCCATCATTTAGACATAAAAAAAAGACCGCATCCAAGTGGAAACGGCCTAATTCTAAGTATGGAAAGCAAATATTATTTAACCATTAGACGCTGAACTTCTTGGATGTCCGCACCCTGAACTCGTACCAGGTACAATCCGGGATGCATACCGTTCAGATTCAGCTCTCTCACATGCTGTCCAGCCTCCAAGCTGAAAGTATGGGAGCTACCGCCATTACCTGTAATCACCACGTCGTCTACGTATACACAATCACGGTTTCCGCTGGCATCGCAATGGATACGGAAAACAGCGCTGGAAGTAAGACCAGCAGAGACACTAAGGCTTGCTTGGTAGCGCGTGTGGTTATTGAAATCAGTTCCCCTGGCATAGTTACCAATGGTAGTCCAGCCAGACCCTCCCTTATATTCTATGAAGAAATCTTCTCCCTTTTCCATACTAACTGGGTAGAAAGAGAACAACTCTGGTAACCTCAGAGCGAGCCATAGCTCCCTCTTTGATGGACCGATGGATATGCTCTTCTATTTGGCGCATTCTTTCTCCAAATATGGGATTGGCGTCAATTTGAGCTTGATGCACGTATATGGTAGCGCATTCACGCTGTTGGGCAAAGGACATGCTTATATAGAACCATAGCGGTCCCTGAAAAAAGTAGACGTTTCATGATTTTTTTAGTGTTTTAGGAATGTATTAATTACTTCAGAATAAAAAGTGTGGCCCCATCTTTAGGGGGCCATTACTAGGTAAGGTGTTCGATAACCAGGAAAGAATATAGGACGAATATAAAATTTCCTTCGACTAAGGAGGAATATTCGCTAACAAAAATTTTATACATCCACTGCAATTAATCCTATTTGGAAATATATTAATCCATAGAATTTCAGAAAAAATCATTTTAGTGGATTTCTGTCGTTTTTTTAGACAGCACTGGTATCTGGAAACGGATTTCAGGACAAGCTTTAATCGATACTAACCAATATTCAGAATTACTTCAGATTTGCCTGGAAAATGGTGTAGGGAAGCACCTCATACTATCATTTACCGAATCGTATAAAGGCATATATTTGCTTGCACCCCACTAACTCAAACTAATACCCCATGAAGAACTTTACTTCGATTGGATTTCTGGTCGCATTTTTTGGGCTATCGCACCCTGCACTCATGGCCCAGGAGGCGAGTGAAGCTATTTTTTACATACAAACCTTGGATGCAAGCGGCCAACCTGTAGGCGGTGGCACGGGCTTTTTCTTGGATGCCAAGGGTACTGGGGTAACTCACAAAAACAACTTCATTGGGGCTACCACGGCCCAGCTCGTCACGGCTGACAGTGGGGTCTATACTATTGAGCGAATCACAGGAGAAGATGCTGTTACGGGGCTGGTACGTTTTCAAACGAGTGGCCTCACTAGCGACGTAACCTCTCTGGCGACTGCCAGCCAGGCTCCAGCTGAAGGAACCTCTGTGCAGGCCTGGGCTGCAACTGACCCTACCGGTGCCGATGCCATCAAAAGTGCTACGGGTACGATTGCCATTAGTACTGACCAGCCCCCTTATGGGAAGGTTCTCACCCTAGGTACCAACCCTGGAAGACCCTACCAAGGGGGACCTGTAGTTGCCAATGGACAATTGGTTGGGGTCATTGCTTTGGAAATAAGCTCCAACAGGGTCTTTCTCATTGATGCCCAACGCCTCAAATCTATGGGAGGCAAGAATCTTGGTATTGCCCCCTTTGCCGCAGCTATTCAGGATAACACAGCTTACTTAAAAGCAATGCTTGCCTATAGCCAGCAAGACTGGGGCACGGCTGCAGCGCAGTTGGCAAAGGTGAAACGAGACAGCCCCAATGACAAAGCCATCTTTGTATTGTCTGCCCGGGCACAAACGGCCAGCAACAATCCTAGTGGTGCTATTGCTGACTGGACAGAGGTAATCCGGATGGACGGCAACCATACGGAGGCGTATACTCAACGAGGAATTCTGAATTTCGAAAGCGACCAAAAAGCAGCCGCCCTCCAAGATCTAAATAGAGCGGTAACGCTGAATGGCACGGGCATGAAGTTGTTTGAGTACCGGGGACGACTACTCTATGAGCAAAATGACTTTGCCAGTGCAGAAGCTGATCTGAAAAAAGCCATAGAGGCCGGAGCGGGGGATTCTGAGATTCCCTACCTGCTGGGTAACGCTCAATTCAGGCAAGAAAAGCATGCTGACGCTATAGTTTCTTATGACGCAGCTATCAATCAAGGATACAAGAGTGAATTAGTCTTTAATAACCGAGGAAAGGCTAAATTTTTGACCGATAACCTTGCTGGGGCCATCGCTGACTACACCCTGGCCATAGAGGAAAAGGGAGATTATACGAGGGCAGTCATTAACCGGGCAGAGGCTTACGTAGCCCAAGAAGATTGGGCTAAGGCTGCTGAAGATTTTAAGTCTGCACGGAACATGGGGGTAGTAGATGGGCCCATGACCCGCAAGGAAGGCGATGCTTATTTGAGATTGGAAGATTGGGCAAATGCCGTGAAGGCCTACGAGGCTGCCGAAAAGGCTGGGCTAAATGAACCCGCCATGATTCGTGACCGTGGCTTTGCGCATTTTCAATTAGAAGATTTCCCTAAGGCAGTAGCGGACTTGGGTAAGGTATCCGGGACATTCGGTGATGTGGTGAAGGTATTCAGAGAGCTTGGACTGGCCCAATTCAACCTATCTCAATTTCAGCCTTCGGTAACCTCACTGAGCCAGGCTACTCAACTAGGCGCCAATGATGGTGAGGTGATGTACGCTCTGGGCAACAGTCATTATGAGTTGAAAAATTGGCGTGAGGCGGCTCAGGCTCTGGCCAGAGTGACCGCCGAAGGGACCAACGAGGCCGAAATCTTCCAAAAGTTGGGCAAAGCTCAATACCGCACAGAAGCTTTCGAGGCGGCAGAAGCTAACCTGACTCAAGCCATTGGGCGGAATGCTGCAGACGGAGAGGTGTATTACTACCGGGGTATGATCAGATACCAAAAGGAGCAATATCAACCTGCCACAGCGGACCTGGAAAAAGGCCGTGAAATGGGGATAGGCGAAGGCTCACTTTATGCGGCATTAGGGATGAGTTATTTCGCGCTTGAGGACTATCCTAAGGCGATTGAGGCACTGGACCAAGCCAAAACACGAGGAACAAAAACGGGAGAAGTGCTGAGTACTTTGGGGATAGCCCGGGTAACTGAAGGACAGTATGGGCAAGCAATCCCTGACTTGATGGCTGCCATACAGGCAGGCACAACCACCGCAGTTACGCATGAAGCTCTAGGTACAGCCCGTTTTGAGGAGGGGGATTACCGGGGAGCGGTGCCCGCACTAAACCAAGCCATACAGGGCGGAGTGAATAATGCGGAAATCTATAGGCGGCGTGGGGTAGCTAAGTATGAAATACAGGACGCGAGTGCACAGGCTGACCTGGACGAGGCCATAAAACAAGGAGCGCAGGATGCTACTGCCTACTACTACCGGGGCAACTTACGGTACCGGGGAGAGGACTACCAGGGGGCCATCAGCGACTATGATGCTGCGCAAGGACAAGGATACTCCAGCGCAGAGTTTTTCAATAACCGCGGAAAGGCCAAAATGAACCTGGGCAACAATGCAGGAGCTATTCAGGATCTGGATCAATCTCTTGGCCTGGATCCTGGGTATACACGAGCCTACTCCAACCGAGGTACCGCAAAATATAACACCGAAGATTTCGCAGGAGCCATACCTGATTTGGATAAGGGAATCGCTTCGGACGGTAGCAACGGAGACCTTTACCGTATGCTAGGGCTGTCTCATTACAAACAACAAGACGCAGGCCAGGCACTAGACGCACTTATGAAAGCCGTCCGGTTGGATGTAAAGGACGGGGAGGTGTTTTACACGCTGGGCACCTTATACTATGATAAGGAGGACTGGCGGAATGTAGCGGGGATGTTTACCGAGGCAGAAGGACTGAACCAGGTAGACCGAGAACTGTACCGCAAGCGCGGGAATGCTTACTTCAACATGCGGAATTTCCAGGCTACGGTGGATGATTTGTCAAAGGCGATAACGCAAGGGATCAATGACCTGGAGGTCTTCCAAAACCGAGGCAACGCCTATTATGAGTTGAGGTCCTTTGCAGAAGCGGTACAGGACTTAACTGCGGCGGCCGACAAAGGAATGAGTGATGGTCCTTCCTTCTATAATTTGGGAAATGCCCGCTTCCGCGGTGATGACTTTAGCGGTGCTATTGAGGCCTATGACCGAGCGGTAGCCCTGGGAGTAGAAGAGGCCACCTTGTACAACAACCGAGGAAAGGCTAAGGCCAATGCTGGGGGGTACGCCCTTGCGGTCGAGGATTATGATAAAGCCCTCACCCTCAACCCTAATTACGGCAGAGCTTTCCAAAACCGTGGTAGCGCACACTATGAGCTAGAAAACTACGAGCAGGCTGCCAGTGACTTGAGAGAGGCCAAACTACAAGGAGAGACTAGTAAGGAAATCCCGCTCTATCTAGGGGCTGCGCTCTACTATGCCGGGCAATATGAGGAGTCGGTAGATGTGCTGGATGAAGCCCGGTTGAACCAACCCTTGGCATTCTATGCTCGGGGCAACTCGCACTACCAACTGGGAAATTGGCTGTTGGCTATCCCTGATCTGGATAAAGCCATCAGTGGTGGACTGGGAGATGAATTTGCCTACCGGTCACGTGGCGGAGCCAAATACGAGCTGGCTGATGCCGGAGAAGCTTTGGGTACTGACAGTGCCAGTCAGGCTGCTAGCCGATACTTCCAGCAGGTGGTAGCGGACCTTTCGCAAGCCATTGAGAAAGGTGCCAGCGATGCTCAGGTGTATTTTGAGCGTGGCAGAAGCTACTATGAAGGCAAAAAGTGGGACCTGAGTGTAGCGGATATGGACGAAGCCATTCGTGGCAAGGCGGACTTTGGGCAGGCCTATTATGTACGAGCCGATGCCAAATTTAGGCAGTCTAACCACCAAGGGGCCATCAGTGATTATGACAATGCCATAGGCAATGGAATAGACGAAGCGCGTATTTACAACAACCGAGGCAAAGCCAAGCAGATCCTGGAACAGTACGAGGGTGCGATTGAGGACTATACCCAGTCCCTAAGCCGGGATCCTGAATATGCACAGGCCTATACCAACCGTGGGGAGACCTACTACCTTATAGAAGATTTTGCCGCTAGCATTGAGGATTTTCGGTCTTTGGAAAAACTGGGGATCCAGTTGGATGGGGATACCTATACCAAAATGGGTAAGGCCTACTATGCTACCGAGCGGTATCCGCAAGCAGGAGTTTATTTTGCCAATGCTACTGAGCAGGAAGTGTCTACCAAGGAAGTATGGGCACTAAAAGGGGAATCGGAACTGTACAGTAAGAATTACGACGCTTCCATCGAATCCTTCCAGAATGCATTGCAGTTCGACAGTCGCGATCCTAAGCTGTACCTGAACCGGGCCTTTGCCTATATGTATGTGGGGGAGTACCTCTTGGCCATGGCCGATTTGAAAAAGTCGGTACAGTTCGATGACCAAAACCCGATACCGCATTTGAACATGGCCTTCATCAATGAGGAGGAGGAAAACTACCAAGCTGCCGTCACCAACTACTCTGCCGTGATAGAACTGGAACCTGAAAACCACGAGGCTCTCTTTGGGCGTGGTTCCAACAAATTCTCGCAGGGTGACTATGAAAGCGCGGCTTATGACTTTGGTAAGGCCTTGGAACTTGCCCCTGATAATGGAGAATATGCCCGCTCCTTGGGTAATGCACACTATCAGCGGGAAGAATACGAAAAAGCATGTGCCGCCTGGAAAACAGGGGCTGATCTGGGCGACCGTGGCTCACAAACCTCCTACAGCAGATACTGCGGAGAGTAAGACCTAAATAGGAATAAGACAAGAAAGGCGGCCCTAGGAGCCGCCTTTCTTATTTTTAGTCTTACTGATAATTACTCAATCCTTAGATGCTTATTGTTAACCTGAATTCGGGTTAAGCGAAATGATTAGGGGCTGATGAAAAAAAGCTAAAAACCTCACCCGCAGGAGATTATATAAAGTCTAATAAATATTTACACAAATAAGCTTTATCTTCCCCATCAAAACGATGGGAAGAAAGCCACGCCAGGTCCAAGGGTATACCCCAGAGGATATCAAAGCCCTATTCAATAGTGAGGAGAAATATAAGATCGGCCTACGCCTCTATGCGGTCTACCAGGTGAGCCTTGGCCAGCCTAGCCGCAAACTCGAAGAGTTATACAACACCAGCTTTAAGCAAATTCTGAACTGGGTTAAACGCTTCGAAGCCGAAGGATTGGAAGGACTCCGTGACAAACCGGGTCGGGGCAGGAAGTCTCGCCTGACCCAGGATCAGGGTGAGCGCCTTACCATATTACTTACTGATGAATCGCCTCTTGATTACGGCTATAACACCGATAACTGGACTGGACCCATTCTCATCGACTGGATTAAGCAGCACATGGGGGTTGTCTTTAAGAAGGCTCAGATTTATAATATCATTAAAGGGTTAGGCTTTACCTTTCAGCGCTCCAAGGGATTCTATCCCGAGGCAGACCCGCAAGCACAGAAAGCGTTTAAAGACGCCTTAAAAAAAACTCCTTGAAAGCCCAGTTGATACCGTTTTACTCTTTCTTACAGCAATTCTAATTTGCATAAATACATGACAAGAGTCATCTGATTTGGATGCAAAATAGAATTG
>JBCBHI010000134.1:0-8984 GCA_038525885.1 Bacteroidota bacterium | reverse complement strand
TCCTAGCTCAGCACGAGCGTATTGAATGGCTGACTGCACATACTCCACGGGCACCTCTACCAGTTTGATCGGAGTGCCTTTTACCCCAAAGCAAGCCAGGTTGAGAATATCATAGCCTTCCTGCACCAGGCCATATACATGGTGGGCCGGAAAGTACCCACCGGAGGAGCCCGCCACCAGCACCACCAACGGCTTGTCCTGATTGCCTGGCCTGGAGATCAGGCGCGCCTGAAGGGTAGGATGGTCAATTTGCACAACCGAGATGTCCTCAGGCACCGGATGGGATTGGCAGCCTGCCATTATGGTGATGACCAAAACGTAACAGAAAAGGCCTATGCAAAGGGGGATGATTTTGAGCTTGTTCATTAATTCCCTGAACGAGATACTTTGGCTAAAAGAACCTTAACGATTGTAAAAGAACCTTAATGGGCCCTTATCAGGCCAGAATCAACGAAGTGGTGGGCATTTCGTATCTTTAGGTATGGATGCGAAGAAAGAAAGAATGCGCGTAGTAGAAGTGATGAACGAAAGACTCACTCAGTTAAGAACTGAAAAAGAACAGAATCAACCTACTTCATCCCTGCCTAAAGTAGAGCGTATTGCCGAATCCCTCTAAAACGCCTCATCTTTTCGTGATTGCCGGCCCTAACGGGGCTGGAAAAAGTACGCTAAGCTCCACTATGCTGGCACATTATGGCATATCGGCGTATGATTGGGATCAATCCTTTTACAAAAAATGGAAGCGTTTTTCACTTGACCCTTACGTAGAAGAGGGCATCAGAAATGCTACCAATGAGGAATTTGAGAGCCTAGCAAATCAGTCACTGAATTCAAAAACAAGTTTTGCATTTGAAACCAACTTCCATGTGCCAGCCGTAATTGACTTGTGTCTGAAATTTAAGGAGGCTGGATACACATTAGTTTTGTATTTTTTGCATCTGCCAAATGTTCAAATAGCCCAGGAGCGTGTGAATATCCGAGTGAGCAAAGGAGGGCATTTTGTGTCAGAACAAACCATAATCTCTCGCCACACACAAGGGCTAATCCTACTCGACACCCATTTCAGCCAGTTTGACACTTGTCTGATATTGGATGCAAGCGGTGATTTTGGAACAAAGCCTATGCTCTCCTTGGAGGAGGGCGTAGTATTGGAAGCCTTTGTTTCTGCTGAAGATCTACAAACTCACCTACCGACCTTAGCAGGCTTGGTTTAAATGATGGTAGATGACTTAATTAATATCGAAACCAGGCAACTAGAATGGCAGCATTACACTCTCGCCGTTGTCGGTGTTTACGGGCGGTAAGCCCGTCACCGACAACCTCCGCGATCCTACTTGTTGGTGACGCACTTTTTGGTGCTTAAACACCAACAAGGCCAGGTCTTACAAGTAAGCTAGTCTCTAGGTTTTCGGCATGATCCGGTAATTGTGGATGAGAAAGGTTTTCATCTAAAGGCAAAATGTTAATCCAATTGATTGTGGAAAGGTCCTGATAAAATGGTCTTTCTTTTCCCCTTTCAATTTCCAGAAAAACCCCTCTCGGAATGAGTATCCTTTGGTACAATTGCTTTAACAGCAACAGCTGATCAATCTTAAGAAGGTTTAGAATAGGAGTGGTGTTGGAAAAAACCTTACGCATTCTGGAAATCAGATGCTAAAGAATCTGAGCCTTCATCGGATAGATAGCTAACCTGAAACTGTGCTAATCGGTCCAAAAAATCCAACTTGCTAAGGCCTAAGGATTGGGCAGCAATACCTGAAGAAATACGACCCAATTCATAAAGTTTGACCACTGAGAGCATACGCATTTCCTCTGCAAAGGCATTTCCTTCGGAAGTAATCGCTTCAGCAAGCATGGAAGGAAAAGAAACGGGTATCTCTGGCATATCTAAATATAGAACAATACTGAAATATCAAACGATCACTATAGCAGCTGAGTTCAAATCCCCCATTCTACACCCCTGTAGTCACGTGGAAAACTCCCCCATTTTTTCCTTCCCTTTGCCCCTTCCCGATCCTATTTTTGAATAATACCCTCTTTGGAATTTTTGCCTTTTGGGGGGTGTTTACTTACTCTGGCGGGCTAAGGGGTCCGACCGGTCTATGCGTTGTGAAGAGACCGGTCGGACCCCTGCCGCCCTGCCGCACCCAAGATGCTTGCTCATGTACCTAATATTTGATACCGAGACCACCGGATTACCGAAGAATTACAATGCTCCGCTGACGGACTTTGACAACTGGCCACGGCTGGTACAGCTGGCCTGGCAGCTGCATGGGAAGAACGGGGAACTGATCTCAGCGGGGAACCACATTGTGAAGCCTGACGGCTTTGAAATTCCCTTTAACTCGGAGAAGATTCACGGCATCAGTACGAAGCGGGCCCATGAGGAGGGTAAGCCGCTACAAGAGGTACTGGCGATGTTTACGGCGGATGTGGCGCAGGCGGAGTGGACGATTGGCCACAATGTAGAGTTTGACAATGCCATTGTAGGCTGTGAATATCTGCGCTGTAAGGAGGAGAATGTTCTAGAGGCGAAAACGGACTACGATACCAAGCTGGAGGCCACGGAGTTCTGTGCGATACCTGGGGGCCGGGGCGGCAAGTACAAGTGGCCTACCCTGACGGAGTTGCACCAAAAGCTCTTCGGGGTGCCTTTTGCAGATGCGCACGACGCGGCTTACGATGTGGACGCTACGGCCCGCTGTTTCTTTGGTCTGCTGACGCACGGGGTGAGCAAACCCCTGGGTGGCGTAGCCAAGGAGGACATCACCTATGAACCGCCCAAGCTGGACGCGGCCAATTTTGCTAAGAAGGACGGTGCGGGCAGTAAGCTGGGCAAAAGCGTCAAAGTAGAGGACATCAAAGGGCCCTACGTACACCTGCACGTGCATACAGAATACACCATTCTGAATGCCACGACTAACGTGAAGGCGCTGGTGAAGAAAGCAGCGGAATGGGAACTGCCCGCCGTCTGTATGACGGACCAGGGCAATATGATGGGCGCCTACAAGTTTGTGGAGGCGGCCAACGGTGCCGGAATAAAACCCATAGTAGGTTGTGAGTTTTGGGTAGCCGAGGAGCGGACCAAAACGAAATTTACGAAGGAGGACCCGGACCGGAAGTTTCAGCAATTGCTGATTGCGAAGAATAAGGCGGGCTACCACAATCTGGCCTTTCTGAGCTCGAGGGGCTACATAGAGGGGCTCTATGGCATCTACCCTCGGATAGACAAGGAGCTGATCAAGGAGTACAAGGGGGATGTGATGGCCTTCACGGGTGGTCTGGGTGGCGAAGTCCCCGGGCTAATCCTGAACCAAGGTGAGGCTGCGGGCGAGGAGGCTTTCAAGTGGTGGCTAGACCTGTTTGGTGAGGACTACTACATCACGCTGCTGCGGCACGGCCTTCCCGAAGAGGACAAGGTGAACGAGGTGCTGATGGGCTTTGCGGAAAAGTACGGGGTGAAGGTGATTGCCAGCAACCAAGTGCACTACCTGAAGCAAGAGGACAGCACGGCTCACGAAATCTTGCTGGCGGTAAAGGATGGCAACAAGCTGAGCGACCCCATTGGCCGCGGCCGTGGCAAACGGTTTGCCTTGGCCAACGACCAATACTACTACAAGAGTGAGGCGGAGATGAAGAAGCTCTTCGCCGACGTGCCGGAGGCGATTGAGAACATCAGTGAGATTCTGGACAAATGCGAGGGCTATACCCTGAAGCGGGATGTACTGCTGCCTGAGTTTGACATCCCCCAAGAATTTGTAGACCCCACGGACCGGGAAAACGGGACGAAAAATGGGGAGAACGCTTTCTTGCGGCACCTTACCTATGAGGGGGCGGCGAAACGCTACGGGGAGATCACAGACGATATACGGGAGCGGCTGGACTTTGAGCTGGCCACCATCGCTAATACGGGGTATCCGGGTTATTTCCTGATTGTGCAGGACTTTACCACGGCCGCCCGCGAGATGGGCGTGAGCGTAGGGCCAGGCCGGGGATCGGCAGCCGGATCGGCGGTGGCCTACTGCATAGGGATTACCAACGTGGACCCCATTGCCTACGACTTGCTGTTTGAGAGATTCCTGAATCCTGACCGGGTATCACTCCCCGATATTGATATTGACTTTGATGACGAGGGCCGGGACAGCGTGATCAAGTGGGTGGTAGATAAGTATGGCTCCAACCAGGTGAGCCACATTATCACTTATGGTACTATGGCCGCCAAGAGCTCCATCAAGGATACGGGGCGGGTACTGGAACTGCCCTTGGCAGATACGAACGAGGTGGCCAAAATGGTGCCGGAACGTCCTGGTACTACCCTAGAAAAGGCCTTCAAAGAGGTGGGTGAGCTGGACCAGCTACGCCGTGCCCAAGGCCTGAAGGCAGACGTACTGCGACAAGCGGTGAAACTGGAAGGCAGCATCCGAAATACTGGTATCCATGCCTGTGGGGTGATCATTACCCCAGACGATATACGAAAGTACATCCCTGTAACGGTGGCCAAGGATGCTGACCTTCTGGTAACGCAGTTTGACAACAGCGTGGTAGAGGATGCGGGTATGCTGAAGATGGACTTCCTGGGACTGAAGACGCTCACCATTATCAAAACAGCGGTGAAGCTGATCAAGGAACGGCACGGGGTGGAGATCATCACGGATGAAATCCCCCTCACGGATGAGAAGACCTACGAGCTATACCAGGCGGGCAAAACCAACGGTACGTTCCAGTTTGAGTCCGGCGGTATGCAGAAGTACCTGCGCGACCTGAAGCCGGATAAGTTTGAGGACTTGATAGCCATGAACGCCCTGTACCGCCCCGGGCCTCTGGAATACATACCGGAGTTCGTAGAGCGGAAGCACGGGCGTAAGCAGGTGGAATATGACCTGCCCGAAATGGAGGAATACCTGGGCGAGACCTATGGGATTACGGTCTACCAGGAACAAGTAATGCGGCTCTCGCAGAAGCTAGCCAACTTTACCAAGGGTGAGGCGGACGTACTGCGAAAGGCGATGGGTAAGAAGAAGAAGGACATCATCGATAAGATGAAGCCTGACTTCATTGAGCGCGGCGCTAAGAATGGCCACCCTAAGGACCGACTAGAGAAGATCTGGAAGGACTGGGAAGCTTTTGCGGCCTACGCCTTCAACAAGTCGCACAGTACGTGCTACAGTGTGGTAGCCTACCACACGGCCTATCTCAAGGCCAACTACCCGGCGGAGTATATGGCATCGGTGCTGACGCACAACCAGAACAACATTGAGAAGGTGACCTTCTTTATGGAGGAGTGCCGTAGCATGGGCATCAAGGTACTGGGACCGGATGTGAACGAGTCGGACGTAATCTTCTCAGTAAACGACCAGGGAGAGATTAGAATTGGACTGGGCGCATTGAAAGGGGCTGGCGAAGCGGCCGCCCTGAGCCTGATAGAAGAACGATCTGCGAATGGGCCCTTTAAGACCTTTTTCGACTTCATAGAAAGGGTGAACCTAAAGGCGATGAACAAGAAGACCATGGAAGTACTGGCGCAAGCAGGTGCTTTCGACCTCTTCAACGAGTTTCATCGCAGGCAGTATCTGGAAGCCCCGGAAGGCGACGTAACGCTGATTGAGAAGGCGGTAAAGTATGCCCAAAAGAAGCAGCTTGAAGAGCAAAGTGCCCAAGGGTCTTTGTTTGGCGGTGACTCTGGCGTGGCGGTACCCACCCCTCGCATACCGGAAATGGAGCCATATGGCGAAATACAGAAGCTAAACCTGGAGAAAGAAGTGGTAGGTCTATTCATTACCGGCCACCCGCTAGACCAGTTCAAATACGAGCTAAAGACGTATACCAACGCCAGCTTTGCGGATATGGATGACATCCCTGTGCTACAGGGCAAAGGGGAAGTGCGGCTAGGCGGCGCGGTAAGTGACGTGGTGCACCGAACTACCAAAAACGGGAAGCCATTCGGCATTCTGGCGATGGAGGACTATAGCAGCACGCATAGCTTCTACCTCTTTGGCGATGACTATATGCGGCTGAAGAAGTTCATGGAAGTGGGTTGGTTCCTTTTCATTACAGGTCGGGTGAAGAATAAGCCCTGGGGAGACGGACAGCTGGAATTCAAGATTGATGCGATAGATCTGCTGAGTGAAATTCGCGAAAAGCGAACGGGGATGCTGAGTCTCTCGGTACCGATAACGGCGGTGGATGAAAAGCTGATCACCGACCTGATGGGCTTGGTAGAGAAGTACCCTGGCCCATGCGACTTACGATTCAACGTATTTGACCCCGAGGACAACTCCGGCCTGGCGGTAGAACTTATGAGTAGGAAGTTCAAAGTAGCCCCTGGCAATGAGCTATTGGATGCCCTGGAAGCCCTCCCCAATGTGAACTGTAAGATTTCTTAGTGAGGCTAGCTCACAAGGTGATAGTGCGAATTTGCAGCCGAAGAATCTTTGGATACTGCTTCCCCTGGGCAGGGGAAGCTCCCGCAGGGTGAACCGGGTGGGGCCGCCTAGTCTGGCGTTCCAGGAGTTATTATCTCAGTTGTGTGCAACCCCAGCGGCAACACAATTAGCTTTAACAGGTCAATTAGGGGCTTCCGATAAGAAAGAACCCTTTCCGGCCTCCGGCCACCTTTCCCTGATTAGGGAAAGGAGTTCTAGATGCGAAAGGAATTTTGGCGGCTCAATTCTCACTTGGCTTTTGATACGGCCCCGCTATGGAGATTTCCTTAAACTACATACTCGCTTGCTTACCCAGTTGGCTTATTTCAAATTGTTTTAGCGCATATAGGACAGAGGCGATAGTGGTACAAGCAACTATTGCTTCCAAATAGGATGCACTTCGTGTCGGCCAGACTGTTCATAGAACTCTAACCAGTACAGGCCTGGAGCAGCCTCTGGAGCTAGCTCTATCTGATATTGGCTTCCCAATTCCGAGACCGTAAACGGTTGCTCCAAGCCCATGATGGAGTACACCCGTACGGATTCTGGGCGTACTTTCACACTGGCTGGCAATTGCAAAGTATACCGGCCACAACTGGGATTGGGATACACTTTGCCCAGAATAGTTTCTTGCGGTAGCCCTACTACCCGGCCATCCAAAACGGACAACCGGAAAGTGGCCTGGTACCCTGCATTCCCTGGTTTGGCGATCTGTATTTTCATCTGCACCACTCCCAAATCATCCATGGAGGGGGTACCCGACAGCAAGCCGGATTGCGGATCAAATTGCAGCCAATCGGGTAATGGCCTGTCGCCAGGATAGACTGTGATAGTCACCTGATCCGGAGTCCCTATCTCACTGTACAGGGCCGGATCCAGGAACAAAGAATAGGCAGAATCTGCGGCAATGGTATCTGCTGAGAATAGTTCATTCAGGGGAGCCAAGTAACTATTCGAAAATTCCTTGTAGGCATATACCGCCCCGGAATTATCCCCCTGTATATCCTCTAAGGGTGCCGCGGCATACAAGTAGCCGTCCTGATACACCAATTGAGCACCCAGGCCGTTGCCCGTATTGCCCGAAGGGCTCTGGTAAATGAGATAGTCTTGCCCCAGGCCAGTATCCGAGAAAGGGTAGGCATGGATGACAAAATCTTCCGAAAGTCCTGGGGTTTCGGATAGCCCCACCAAGAGTTGGTCCTGACTAAAGGCCAAAGCGTTTATTTCTAGAAAAAAGGAATCAGAGATAGTGACTTCCAGCTTTCGGGTATCTTGATATACCCACACACCATCTACCCAAGAATAAGTATGCAACCTTTGGGCTCCGGCCACCACCATCTGGTCACCTGAGTAGGCGATATCCCTACCGAAGGAAGATCCCTGGCTTTGTAAGCCACCGGGGAAATCACGCCCGCTAAGCAGCTGAACCCGCTCCCACGCATCCCCTACCTTTTCCATTACCCAGACCTCCCCGGTTAAGGAGGAGGAAACCACTTTTCTGGGCATAGTAATATAAAGTCGCCCTTCATACCAGCTAAGGGTCTCTCCGAAGTTTTCGAAAATATTATCGGCGGGAATTTCAGCTTCCAACCTCCACTCTTCCCCTTCACGCTGGTATATAAATACCCTTCCCTTAGTACCGGAATTTAAAGATTCGCTGTACCCAATGGCCATGACATCATCGGCCAGCGCTATTTCTCTACCAAAAGTACCCGTAGAGGGTAAGGACTCTACATATAGCGTGTCGGGTGAAAGATCATCCTTGGCATCAAAGTACAAGACAGCCCCTAGCGCATTTTCTAGCTTCAAAAGAGGAATCCCAATCGCATAGGTTTCCCCATCCACAGCGATACCATACTCCAAGTTCGTGGCTCGTTGGCCTGACTCCGGTTTATACTTTTGAATAACATCGATGCCATCACGGGCTGGGATGGAAAAAAACACCGCTCCATCTCCCCTACTATTCTGAAAATCATAGTCCACCGCACCTATCAAGACCAACTCCTCAGAGATGCCCATTTGATAACCAAACCGGGCATTAAGAGCCGTGGTGACTTCTTCACTCACTAGGGTCCCGGCTAGCTCACCGTTAGCACGGTCAAAGTATTGAATAAGTCCTTCAGCCGTCTCATTAGGGCGGTCTTCAGGCGTTGCCAATATGAAGTGGTTGGGGGTAATGGCTATTTGAGGAGTGGCCACCACGTATTCGCTGGACCGGATGGGCATATGCGGGCCATAGGCAAAAGAGGACTCAGAAAGGGTGATTTCTCTGGCGCCCATGATGACATTGTGCTCAAAAGCGAGGAGCGTATTACCTTCCAGAACTAAGCGATTGCCCAAATAGCCTAAGCCAAAATCGAGGTTGGGGATAATGTACCGCAGTGCGAGTGTGGCTGGATCGTAAATGAAAATAACGGATCTAAAGTAGCCTAACTCCTCTGAAAAGTAGTCTTGAGCGCTTACTGTCAAATACTCTTCGTTGGCCGCGATCTCGAAAGCATACCTATCAACCTCAACATTCTCCGGGGAAGTTAGGATGGAGGGATTCTCAAAATCCCAACC
>JBCBHI010000133.1:0-9010 GCA_038525885.1 Bacteroidota bacterium | reverse complement strand
AAACGATGCACAAGAGGTACAAGCTTCTACAGGAACGGATATGATGATTGATAACGGAGGCTCTACTGTAATGTGGGTTGGCTTTAAAGACTTGGCTGGAGCGTTCCAGTATAGCCACCAGGGTACCGTTGCATGAGGCCGCCAAAAGAGCAACTGCTACTAGCATTGAAGAAATTTTCAGCACTTTCATTACCAAAAGATTTAAGTTATTTAATAGTGTTTAGTTGTTCACCGATAAGAGATTAACCTCTCAGGGATGGGTTTGTTTACGTAAGCAAACAATAAGTGTTGCAACACTTAATTTCATGACTTAAAATTATGGTGATTTTATATCAATGTCTAGCCTCATCAGTAAAATATAACTCGTAGGTAATATGGCCTTAATTAGATCAGTACGTGGGAAAAAGCCTGTTTTTGGGAAGGGCTGTTTTTTTGCAGAAAATGCCACGGTAGTGGGAGAGGTGACCATGGGCGACCAGTGTAGTGTATGGTTCAATGCGGTAGTGCGAGGTGATGTGCATTCCATCACTATGCGAGACCAAGTGAACATACAGGATGGCGCGGTCATTCATTGTACCTATCAAGAAGCCCCTACTGTGATTGGCAGTCGGGTTAGTATCGCTCATAACGCCATCGTGCATGGCTGCACCCTGGAAGATGATGTCCTGGTAGGTATGGGAGCCATTGTTATGGACCATGCAGTGGTAGGACCGGGATCCATAATTGCTGCCGGGGCTGTGGTGCTGGCCAATACTGTGGTGGAACCCGGGAGTATTTATGCTGGGATGCCTGCCAAAAGAGTGAAAAGTGTGGGACCCGAAATGCAGGAAATTTTTCATCGGACAGCCCACAATTACGTAATGTATAGTGAATGGTTCTCGGAAGATACAGACACTGAAAAATGAAAAACCCTTTACCTATTACCCAAGGAGAGTACCCCTCCTTTTATGAAACCTATGTGTCAAAAGTGATTGCTGCGTATGAGCATAACCCTTGGCAGGCATTTAGGGTGCAGGCAGAAGAACTGCCCGATTGGCTAGAACAAGTGCCCGAGGAGAAACAACAGTTTCGGTATGAGGAGGGAAAATGGAGTGTAAGAGAGGTGATTGGGCATATGACCGATGCAGAACGAATTTTTGGGATTCGCGCCCTCCATTTTGCCAGGCAAGAAGGGCAAGCTCTAATTGGCTTTGACGAGAAGGCCTATGTGCAAGTAGCTAATTTTGATGACTTGGCTTGGTCAGTTTTGCTCAACAACTTTAGAACGGCTCGGCTTGCTAACTTGGCCATGTTTGAAACTTTTGAGGATAGCTGGTGGGAGAACCAAGGGACCGCAAGCGGCGCTAGTTTCACCTTAGGTTCTATGCCCTACATCATGGTGGGCCATGTACTTCACCATGTACACATCTTGAGAGAGCGGTACGGTCTGTAAACTGACTCTATTTGGTTTTTAACCAGTCTTCAGCTTCTTCGATGGTGTCAAAGAATTGGATCTCCAGGTCTTCTTCTGCCAGCGTACCTCGAATACTATCTACGAATACATCCTTCATTACCTGTTGGTGAGGAGTTACTAAGGCCATGAACTTTAGGCCTTTGCTGACCAGGTGAGGGATGTGTTCGTCGCGAATATGATCTCGGTCTTCCCGAGACATCTCTACCAGTTCATTGATTTCGTAGAGTATTTTACGACCATCTTTCCGGGCAAGAATATCCTTCTCTAGCTCGAGGCTGTTCCGGAACTGCTGACTGTTTTCAAAGTGTTTGGTATGTACATACAGGTACATTTTCTCAAAATTCCAATACACCGTGGTACTAGAATCATCGAGTTCTAGATTTAGGTTTTTCTGTTCCATACCTTGCTCGGGACAATTCAAGACAAATCAAAATAAAGAATTTACCCGTGGGATAGTAGTTATGGAATTCTTTTTTGTATGAAATTCAGATGGTAGAGGGATAAAACCTAGGTGAAAAATTCCACCTTCAAAAGGCCAAGCCCCTACATACCCTCCGCTTGAAGGTGTTTTATAATGCTGCTACCGTGAAGTTTGCCGTTCTCAATAAAAACGCGGGCGGTTTCTTCCCCACCCACCACTGATCCACAAACGTATATTCCCGGCACATTACTCTCATACGTTTCAGGGCTCATCGTAGGAATCAATGCCTCGCCGGTTAGCTCAATGCCTAGCTTACTCATAAAGTCTCCATCAGGCCGATATCCAGTCATCAAGAAAACAAAGTCAGCAAGTACCTCTACCTGTTCTCCGGTATTTAAGTTTTCGGCTATCAACCTGTCCTCCTTTATCTCAACCACTTTATGTTCAAACAAGGCAGGTACTTCCTCTTTTTTTATCCGGTTTTGCAAGTCCGGTACTATCCAGTATTTGGCCGTTTTATCCAAGCTAGGAAACTGGTGAATGACGGATACATCAACCCCATTTCTGTACAAGTCCAGGGCGGTTTCTACCGCAGAATTAGCCCCGCCTACCACTACTACTTTTTGGTGGGCATACCGAAAGGGTTCATCATAATAATGACTAACATGTGGCAGGTCTTCTCCTGGCACTTTTATCCGTTTAGGAATGTCATAATAGCCAATGGCCAAAATCACCTTTTTCGTGCTGATTTCTCCCTTCGTTGTATGTAGGGTAAACGCTCCGTCCTGACCTGTTACTAGGTGTACTTCCGTAAACAATTGCAAGGGTAACTCATAGTGTTCTGCCACCAAGCGGTAGTACTTAAGCGCTTCAGCTCTGCTAGGCCGCATTTCTGCGCTCGGAAAAGGTATGTCGCCAATGCTGATATTCTCTGCTGTTGAGAAGAATTTCATATTCAACGGATACCGGCGTACTGATTCCGTAATACTTCCTTTATCCACAATGGTGAACGATAGGCCTGCCTTTTTGGCCTCAATACCACAAGCAAGCCCACACGGCCCTGCGCCAATGATTACTAGATCGTACATTATTTTAGAATTCTACTCTGCTCGGTATCACATATTGAGGTTCGCAAAAATATAGGTTGGTGAAGGATCCTCAAGTCGCTAGGAGACTTTCCTTTCTATTCCCTATTAGGTTGTGTATTTTTCCTAAAACATAACTACCCTATGCGCTTTCTGATCCGACTCCTGCTTATGACTTTATCCGTTTACATCGCGGCGTACATTTTTGGCCGTCATGTAGAGGTAGATGGGATTTTTGCAGCCTTAGTGTTCTCGCTAATTTTGGCATTTTTTAACGTAACCCTCAAACCACTTTTAATCATTCTCACCATTCCTGCTACGGTTTTAACCTTAGGCTTTTTCCTTTTGGTAATTAATGCCTTGGTGGTGTTAGCGGCGGATTACTTTGTTTCTGGCTTTTATGTAAATGGTTTTTGGTGGGCGCTTCTGTTTAGCTTGGTTATTTCGGTACTTTCTTCATGGCTCAATGAGCAGTTTGGAGCAAAAGAGAAGCAATAAAAAAAGCCCTAACCTAGAGCATAGGGTAGGGCCAATTATGAGTTTTTCGATGTTTAGAAGTAACTCAAACAAGGATTGGGTGTGAGGTTCATCCGGTAGCTTACCATAAACTCATGGCTACCGGTAGCAAAATCCCGAATGTCAGAGGTCAGAAAATCGAACGAATAGCCGAACCTCCAGTTGTCATTAAGCTGGGTTTCGAAGGTTGCAAATACTGCATCTCCAGAACGCCAACCCACTCCAAAGAACACTTTGTCATGGATGATCAGGGAATTGTTGATGTCAATACCTAGTGGACTGCCATCTTGAGCTCTTACCAGCACAGTAGGGCGGTATCGTAAGTTATCAGCAATATCGATTACCATTCCACCCATTAGGTAATAGTTTCGGGCATCTCGTACTTCACTCAGGACCTCTGAAAGCTCAAACACCGGAGTAGCTAGCAAGTAAGGGACTGATAGCCCGGCAAAGAACTTTTCATTGTAGAAGTAGGCTCCTGTGCCAAAGTTTGGTTTAAAGAAGCGTACCTGACCTACCCCAGTTAACGGGTCTCCTGGGTCAGCCTCATTTAGCAGATCAAACCTATCTGTGCGATAGTTAAATCCACCTTGCAGGCCTAGAGAAAGGGTGCCTACTAAAAAGTTGACCTGGTAAGTATAGAACCCGTAGAAGGCTAGATCCTCATGAATTCCCACTTGGTCCCTATATAGTAAGGCTCCCACACCAATTTTGCGATCGGGAAGACCAGCATGCACACTCAACGTTTGAATGTTGGGTGCTCCTTCAAAATTCACCCATTGGTCCCGGTACTGGATAGTAGCATTCAATTGCTTTTGATATCCGGCATAAGCTGGGTTGATGAGCATCCCATTAAACATGTATTGAGAATACAAGGGACGTTGCTGACCATGAGATGCCTTGGAATAAACCAAGGCAGCCATGACAACCAAAAATAATTTGAGGTGCTTCTTCATGTTGAGTATTCTTATCGGATCAGTTCTAGATATCCTGTCTCAGGTTCTGTTCCGTTGTTTTTATCAATAATGTAGAAGTAAGTTCCTTCTGGCAAAGTCTGGCCTCCAAGGTAAAGACCTCGGTTTCCTTCTCCAACAAAGGGTTCTCCTGTTATGCCATAGTCTTGCATTTCGAATACTAGGGCACCGGCACGGTTATAAATCTTAACGTTATTCTGCTCAAACTCTTCTAGACAGCCTATGAAGAATTCATCGTTACGACCGTCACTGTTTGGCGAAACAGAATTGAACACTTCGATGGTGGTAGGTATGATCAGATTCTCAGTGGTAGTACAGCCATCCACATCTACTACCGTGACTTCATATTCACCGGAAGAACGACCGTTGAGTACTCCTCCATTGAAGACCTGAGTTCCATCATCCCAAATTACACTGAGGATTAGTTTCTCAGTAATCATTCGCAAGGTGATCTCACCATCCTCGTTTTCACAAGTGGCCGAAACAATTTCGGTTGTGAACTCAGGGAAACTTCGTTGATCTACAATGGTAACTACATCCGAATTACTGATACATCCGGTTACCTTATCCTGCGCATCTACAGAGTATTGTCCTTCGAACAAGCCAGTGGCTGTAACACCACGCGTGAAAGGAGCGACATTCACACTGGATCCTTCATACCAGGAGAAGATATAGTCCCCTACGTCTCCGTCAATGGTGACACCGGCGGTGCCGTTGGGGCTAAACTCTATACAGGTAGTGTTTTGACTGAGTACCGAAGCGGTAAGCAAGGGAAGCGCCTTGATACTGTCAGTGGCCACTTCACTCAATTCGCTATCACACTGATTCACCACATTAGTTACCCTCACCGTGTAGGTGTTATTGCCCTCCAAGCCTTGGATGACATTTCCAACCGAGATGGGGGAGACGTTATTGGTATTAGTACCGGCGAACCATTCGAAGAAATAACCATTCACCTCCGTGGAATCCACGTAAGCAGAGAACTGTCCATTAGGATTGACACAATAGGTTACCACTTGGTCTTCTATGATGCTGATGTCTGGTGTAAAGCGAGTGTCTTCCACCACTACTTCGATGGGTGTACTTACACAAACTGGATCAGAAAGATCTGTTGCAACTACAGTGTAGCGCCCAATGTCACGCCCAAATACTTGGTATTGGGTGCCCGCTATTTGAGTTCCCGAATTGATGGTATTCCCCGTGGCATTCGTCCAGTCGTATTGGTAGCTCAATCCATCCGTATTAGGATTCAGTTCTACGAAAGAAGTGAGAATACCATTGGTAGTGATACAATTGCTGCGAGGTGCAGCGAAGGCTATCAGCGGGATTTCCATAATGTCATCCACTAACAGGTATTCCGCAGAATCCACACAAGATGTGCTCAAGTTGGTTACCCGTACACTGTAGGTATCGTCTACTAGGCCAGTTAAGGAAGCCTGATTGCCGATTACGCCTCCGGTAAACGGAAGACCTCCTTGGAACCATTCAAACCGATAATCGGATGAACTTGTACTGCCGTCACCGGATACCGTCAGGATTCCACCATTATCGGTATTGGCGCATCGCAGGGGTAGAGTAAAGTTATCCAATCGGATAACCGGAGGCTCAGTGCCGTCTTCTATATCTACTTCATATACCTGAGACAAGCACCGTGTATCTTCATTGTATACGGTAACGAAGTAAGGTTGATTAGCCGACAGGTTGGTATACTGACCAGTGAGCTCTTGCAGGGCTATGTTAGCGCTATCGTATGTTCCGTCATACCAGTTGTAAGTAAAACCTAAGGTCGCCGTTTGGGTCAACCCATCTACTGTGATGCTACCGTTAGGGGCTCCACAGTCCGTCTGCGGGGTTGTAGTAAAGCTTGTAATGGCTGGTAGCTCCACATCTTCCTCTAATACAATGGTTGTGGCTGAATAGCTACAATTCAGTCCAAAACTAGTAGTATCAGTGACCACTACGGTGTAGTCGCCGGCACCCAGAGTATTTACAATAACTGAACTGGTACCAATTGCATATTGGGTGGTAGGAACAAGTCGCGTAGTACTATCCCCGAAGAATACTTCGAATTGGAAACCATTTACGAATAGGGTGGAATCCTCATCATAGACGGACATCTCCAGCGTGCCCGTTCCCCATTCAGGATCATCAGTACAACTTGCATCGGGTGTGGTAAGGAATGACACAACGGGAATTCGTCTGTTGTCTTCCACCTCAATGGCTGTCAAGTCGGACACACACCCAGTTTCAAGGTTAGTCACCTCCAACTGATAGGTACCAAACGCCAGTGAGTCAATGGAGTTAGCTGTGCTAGCCGTGAACGAGGTAGGAGGGGTGTCATTGTTGAACCAAGCAAACGTATAGTTGCTCAAGTTGGAGTTGGGTACTCCATCTTCCCGAATGGAGTTCACTACAATGGCTCCATCCTGTGGCGAGCAGTCTTGTTGATGTGTAATTGTGAGATCCGATGGCTCAATAGAAACTAAAGCTAAGTCTTCCGTCAAGGTGTAGGAAGCAGTTCCTGTACATGACTCATATGGGCTATTCACATCAATTACCCGAACGGTATAGGTACCTGCGTTTAGGCTATCTAGTTGAGAGCCGGTTCCTATTTGAGCGCCCGTGGTATCGGTTCCTTCGTACCAGGTATAGGTATAGCCGCTGGTGATGGCAGTGCCTGCTGAGTCCACGAATGCCTCAATAACTCCGTTACCTGCACCATCACAAAACTGGTCTTGAGATACCAGACTTATGCGGGCCACCGGATCTACTCGGCGATCTTCGATTTCTATCGCAATAGTATCAGACAAGCAGAAGGTAACCGTATCAGTGATCACCACCTGATAATCACCAAATGCCAGCGGTCCATAGAAGTTGCTTGAATCTTGGCCTGCTAAGGTATCCCCGTTGGAGTCTAGCCAAGAGAAGATGTAATCGTTCAGGCCTTGTAGTTGGCCGTCGGCCCTTACATCGGTTATTTCAATGGCCCCATCAGCGGGTGCACAATTCAACTGATGGGTAACCACGATCTCAGAAGAATCTATCGAAATAATGGCAGGATCTTCATTCAAAGTAAAGGTGGTTACTCCCACACAGTTCTGATGAGGGGTAGAGATGTCTCTAATTTGAACCGTGTAGGTACCTGCGTTCAAACTGTCAATGGTAGTGGAATCACCAAGGAAGGTCCCAGTAACGTCGGCACCTTCAAACCAGCTATAGGAATACCCGTCAGTCACGGGGATTCCCAACGAATCTACAAAGGCGCTCAATACACCACTGCCCGCAATACCACAATAGGTATCAATCTGATCCATGATGATCCTGGCGGCAGGATCTTCACGGTCATCTTCCACCTCTATGGAAACAAGGTCAGATACACACGAGGTTACGTTGTTGGTGATTCGTACTTGATAAGTGGCGAAGGCAAGAGAATCCACCGCATTGGTGTCTTGCGGAGTCAACGTTGTGAGATCGTCATTGAACCACTCAAAGCTATAGTCCGTCAAGGGCTGGGTTACAATTCCATCCTCCCGGATATCTGTAATGAGAATAGCACCGTCTTCAGGGCTACAATTGGTCTGCTGCGCAATCGTAATATCCGCTACATCAATTCCTACCGTACTTGGCGTCTCTGGTAGTACGTAAGTTGCTACCCCAACACAATTTTGATTTGGAGTAGTGTTATCAATAATGGCTACGGTATAGGTACCGCCATCCAAGTTAGAAATAACGTTGGTGGTATTGAACGGAGCCCCTACAGTATCCTCACCTACATACCATTCGAAATCGTACCCCGCGGTAACTTCCACGCCTGAAGAGTCAACAAACGCGCGCAACTCTCCGCTTCCTGCATTTCCACAGTAGTCATCTGCGGTATTTTGGGCAATTCTAGCTACAGGAGGTTCTGATACATTTAGAAGAACTACTTGTAGTGGACCCGCAGTCGTACAGCCACTTACCAGGTATTCTACATCAATGAAATAGGATCCTTCAGCAACTCCAGTCCGTTCATTGGTGCTGTCTGTACCAAAAGGAGTAGAGGTATCCGTCATATACCAGATGAATTGGTAATCTGAGGGGTTTGAAGATAGCCCATCCACCAACACACTGTCTATTCTAATTGATCCGTTTGCAGGTGAGCAGTTCTGATCGTTCTGGGTAATAACATGGCTGTTAATATCTAGCGTAATGATATCAGGATCTGACTCCACTTCGCCTACTACTCGGGTCTCACAGTTAGTAACAGTATTGCGAACAAATATCAAGTATTCAGCAGCTTGTAGGCTGTCAATAAAATACTCATTGCTCGGGTTTAGTGCGCTTCCGCTTACTGAATCAACTGCGTTATAGCTATACCATTCAATCAAGTACCCAGCATTCGCCATGGAGTCGGTATCAATCACCGCAGACAAAAGACCGTTGGCAAGGCTATCTACACAGCTTTCGTCAGGTGATGATATTATAGAAACCGCCGGATCGGGTACGTCTTGTAGAATGTCAAACGTGACCGGCTCTGAAGGGCAATTGTCAGGGAATTTGATGGTATTGTCTTCACGAATGG
>JBCBHI010000132.1:0-9014 GCA_038525885.1 Bacteroidota bacterium | reverse complement strand
GGCGAATACTCCATAGAAGGCCCCACTAAAGAGAACCATGGCAATAAACCCACCCCAGTGAGCCTGTGGGCCATCGGTAATGAGAGCCATGGTGGCCTCACTACCGATTATATAGGCCAGGAACGTATTGCCTATCCACAGGGCTATGAGCGCAAAAATTGTATGTTTCAGGCCTTTCTTGAATACCTTCTCCCGGTTCCAAGGTTGTTTTCTGAGCTTCTTTTGGGCCATGTAATCGCCCTCAATGGCGTACTCAATCTTGCGAAAGAGCATTTCCATAAAGATGGTTTGCGGGCATACCCAGCCGCAGAAAATGCGGCCGTATACTACCGTAAACAGGGTGATGAAGACTACCATCACCAGCATGCCAAACAGGAAAATGTAGAAATCCTGTGGCCAGAATACTTGACCCAGAATGACAAACTTGCGCTCTATGACGTTGAGCAGCAGTACAGGCTCTCCGCCAATGCGGAGGAAGGGCCCGGCAAACAGAAAGGCGAGCAAGAAATAGCTTACCCAGGAACGGGCACTGGTGAAACGGCCTTTGGGTTTTTTGGGGAATACCCAGATGCGTTTGCCGTCGTCATCTACGGTGGAGATCCGGTTGCGAAACTCCTCCTCTTGTTCTTCTACTTCGTCGAATACAACACTCATGGGACCAACGTATTTTAGAATACAGAAAACAGAAGTCAGAAAATAGAAGGGGAAGTGGGAAGGGGCATCTAATTACGATCCCCTAACATTATCGAAAACTTAATGTCCAACTTCCCACTTCAAACCTCTCGCTTCCAATTAATCATCATCTGAACTAGCACCGGAGGTGCTGCTCGTGGGTGCAGCCTCGGTAGATGCCTCGGCTACTTCGTCACCTACCTCTTCGGTTACCTCCATAGGAGGCTCCTCATCGGTAGTACCTGGTAAATCTTCTGCCTGATAGTCCTCGGCCGGGTTCCGTTCGAAGAAATCCCCTTCAGCCTCTCGGTTGGTTTCGGGATTGGTGCCGTGCAAGGTGTAGGCGTAGCTCACCACGTTGTGCATTTGGGTAGGGGTGAGCTGCTTACCCCAGGCAATCATACTGGTGGCCTTTATGCCATATTTCACCGTAGTGAACATACTTTTGACGTTGCCACCGTGCAGCCAGTAGTCGTCCGTTAGGTTGGGGCCCAGTCCTACCAATCCTTCTCCCTGCTTACCATGGCAGGCACCGCAGTTTTTCTCAAAGAAATCCTGACCGGCCTTGAGGCGAGCCTCATCGGTAAGCACGTATACATTATTCTCGTCGATTACTTCTTCCAAGGACAGCAGGTAGGCATTTACCGCTTCCTCGGCCTCTTTCATTTCCATGGCGTAGGCCTCATCCGAACCCGGTGTGTCCATGAGCTCGGTGTACACCAGGTACCCTGCCGCAAATATGATGGTGACGTAGAACATGGCTACCCACCAGGGCGGTAGCTTGTTGTCCAGTTCTATAATGCCATCGTACTCGTGCTTTACAATGGAGCCTTCCTCTTCTATAGGTACCGCCTGGGTCATGTTTCTCAGGAACTTCTTCCAGGGGCTTTCCCATGCCATGTCTGCCCCGGCCTCTTCCAGCACCTTGTACAGCATGGTGCGCAGTACCCGGTAGAGCACAAACAGGATGACCAGGATGAAAAACAGGAATAGCAAAATGGTACCGAGCAGGATTTCGGTTTGGTACCGCTCTATCCATTGGGGGCTCAGTACGTCATTGACCGGGGTCTGGCTACGCAAGGCCATCGGGAAGAGCAACCCGGCACTTAGCGCGTAGGCCGCCCAAAATCGTACAGAAGTAAGCATCCTTTTCATGAGGGTTGCGTGTTTACGGGAGTATCGGTTTCTAGGGTGCGGTCATCCAGCGGTAGCTGGCTCATGGAGCTCACATGGTGGCGGTGGATGCGGTATACATACACCAGCAGACCAATGAAAAAGAGGAAGAATATGGTAAGCGATATGATGGGATAGATCTCAATACCATCAATCGAGCTTGCGTGTCCTTTTATGAATTTTAACATGGTGATGTGCTTTTGAAGAGAAAGGGAGAAGGGTAGACAGTGCCCGCAGGAGGGTCCCAGTTTCCAACAGACCTGTTAAAAAATTCTACCCTTTCCTTTTCCTGTTATTTTCCAAGGGGTTAAAGTCCAGCGTTAGATTCGGCTACCTCTTCCGGTGCAGGTTTAGAGATGTCCGTACCCAGGCGTTGCAGGTAGGCAATCAGGGCGATAATCTCCTGGTCGGCCACCGTTTCAATGCCTTTATCACCAAGCTCCGAAGCAATCTGCTCAGCTTGTTCCCACAGGTCCTCCACGGCCTGTTCTTCGTATCCTTCCGGGTAGGGCACTCCCAGCGTGCGCATGGCCGTTACCTTATCCGCTGTATAGCGGGTGTTGATAGGCGTGCCGTACATCCAGGGGTAGCTAGGCATGATGGACCCCGGTGAAGTCAGTTTGGGATCGTACATATGGTTGAAGTGCCACTCGTGACCGTACTTCCCGCCTACGCGGTGCAGGTCTGGCCCGGTCCGTTTACTACCCCAGAGGAAGGGATGGTCGTACACAAACTCACCGGCCTTGCTGTACTCTCCGTAGCGTTCGGTCTCCGACCGGAAAGGCCGTACCATCTGGCTGTGGCAGTTGTTACACCCCTCGCGGATGTACAAGTCGCGGCCTTCCAGCTCTAGCGGAGTGTAGGGCTGCACACTAGCAATGGTGGGCACGTTGCTCTCTACCAGGAAGGTGGGTATCAGTTCCACGGCTCCACCAATCAAGATGGCAATGAGGGCGAAGAAGGTGAGGCGCATGGGCTTATGCTCAAAGATGCGCTCGTGCCAGTGGGCACTTTTGGGGCTGCGGTAGCCCTTGGTCAAGGCCGGAGCCTGGGCCTCTTCGTTGGCCAGGAATTTACCCCGTGCCGCGGTCTTCCATAGGTTGTACACCATCAGGAATACCCCCAGGATGTATAATGCTCCGCCACCGGCCCGCAGAATGTACATGGGGCGTAGTTGGGTTACCGTCTCCAGGAAGTTACCGTATACCAGCTGCCCGGTAGGGGTAAAGTCTTTCCACATCAGGGCCTGGGTGAAACCTGCCCAGTACATGGGCACCGCCCAGAATATGATACCCAGGGTACCCAGCCAAAAGTGGGTGTTGGCCAGCTTCTGGCTAAATAGCTCTGTACGGAACAGCTTGGGAATCAGGAAGTACAGCATACCAAAGGTGAGGAAGCCGTTCCAGCCCATACCGCCTATGTGTACGTGGGCCACTACCCAGTCCGTAAAGTGCGCAATGGCATTTACGCTTTTGATGGAGAGCATGGGCCCCTCAAAGGTGGCCATACCGTAGCAGGTAACCGCTACCACCATAAACTTGAGCACGGCGTCCTCTCGTACCCGGTCCCAGGCCCCACGCAGGGTCAGCAGGCCGTTGAGCATTCCTCCCCAGGAGGGAGCAATCAGCATCACACTAAACACCATCCCCAGGTTCTGAGCCCAGTCGGGCAAGCTGGTAAACAGCAAATGGTGAGGGCCTGCCCAGATGTAGATAAAGATGAGCGCCCAAAAGTGAATGATGGAGAGCTTGTATGAATATACCGGCCGGTTGGCTGCTTTAGGGATGAAGTAGTACATCAGTCCCAGGTAGGGGGTGGTGAGGAAGAAGGCCACCGCGTTGTGCCCGTACCACCACTGTACCAATGCATCTTGCACCCCTGCGTACCAGCTATAGCTTTTAAACAGGTGTACGGGTATCTCAAAGGAGTTGACGATGTTTAGCACCGCTACCGTAATGAAGGTGGCAATGTAGAACCAAATGGCTACGTACAGGTGGCGTTCGCGGCGTTTGAGGATGGTGCCAATCATGTTGATACCGAACACCACCCAGATCAGAGCAATCGCGATATCAATGGGCCACTCTAGCTCGGCGTACTCCTTGCTGGTGCTGATACCCAGGGGTAGGGTAATAGCAGCCGACAGTATGATCAGCTGCCAGCCCCAGAAATGAATTCGCGATAGCATATCACTAAACATCCTGGCCTTCAGCAGGCGCTGCATACTATAATATACCCCGGCAAAGATGCCATTGCCCACAAAGGCAAAAATGATGGCGTTGGTGTGCAAAGGCCGGATACGTCCGAAGGAGAGAAAACTGATCTCGAAGTTGAACGTATCGGGGAATGCGAGCATCAGGGCTACCGTGAGCCCTACCAGCATGCCGATGATGCCGAAGGTGGTGGCCGCAATCAGGAACATCCGTACGATGCTGTTGTCGTACGCGAATTGTTCCAGCTTGCCCGTGGTTTGGTGGGCTACGGCCGATTCCTGTGTGGTTACCGAGGGAGTCATACGCGCGTTGTGCTTTGATTAGGATTGGGACTTTCGTCGTCAAACAACATCCGCACGCTGGGCGTATAGTCATCATCGTATTGGCCGCTCCGTACTGCCCATAAGAAGGCCAATAGGAATCCGGTAGCTACCAGCAGGCTTATGCCTATTAAGATGAAAATCACGGTCATGCGTCTGTCGTTTTTTCTGAACAGCACAAAAATGCCTACCGTGTGTTAGGGGCTGAATGAGGGCGCTCACCTGAAAAACTGACTTTCGTCAGGAAATTGTAAGAATGCAATTAGGAGCCGATATGGCGGTGAGCCTTCGAGGCAATGAAGCAGGATGAAATTGTGTCCAGGTATGCCCTGGAGAGGCCAAAAAGTGTTCAATTCGCTTTTCCCATTTTTTGGCTCCCCACCTTAGCGGACGGTTTAAACCGTCCGCTAAGGTGGGAGAGGGGGAATACAAGGCTGCTACTGGAAAAGCTTTACCCAAAGCTCCAACTTGGCCTCACTTCTCTTTAGGCCACCACCCCATCAGATCGATAAAGGCAATTTTCAAGGAGCTTTTGAATTGCTGCCGGCTGTGTTTGAATTGCTTGGCCAGGGCCGATTTTTTCTTCTTGGGAGCGGCGCTGTTGTTGCGGTGCGGGAAGGGGTCCTGGGGGATGTCTTTGCCCAGAAAAGTACAGAGCTTTTCCCAGCCTTCCCCTTGGGTAAAATCCAGGATGAGCAGGTCCTCCGGTCGGTCTTTAAAGTACTCTCGTACCGCCTCACTATGGGTGTTGTACACCCGCAGGGTATTCTCCTTATCGTCTTTGGGGAGCCCTTTGCCTCGACCATAAACCCACTCGTGGGTAGCGCTGCGCAAGTTGCCAATGTGGCGAGCCACACTGCGGTACCAACTTTCGGGTTCACGTTCTGTCAGGATGAACTTGGAACCGGGGAAATGCACATCCAACTCGCGGAATATCTTATACCAAGGAGTATCCTCGGCCGCGTCATAACCGTCTAGTATGCGCTGACCGTACTGGGCTACCGGGTAAAGGATACCACGCCCCGGGCGCTGATCCCCATTCTGCGGGGCAACTACCGAAAGATCGAGCGCATCGCGTAGTGAGGTAGTTCCTGTTTTCTGAAATCCGATTCCGAAGATTTTGCCCTGCATATGGCCGCGAAGATACACCAAATTGGCACTGAGAGGTGAGAAGGTTTGGCCTGAAAATCGTGCTGGCAGTATTAGAGAGTTTTCAATTTAGCATAGCGATGCTCATCACCGATTCTGCCGTTTTTGATAAAGGCTTTACTCAGTATTCCTTCCTTCTGGTAACCATTCTTCTCCAGTACTTTCATCGAGGCCGTATTGAAGTCAAATACCCCGGCATAGATTTTTTCCAGGCGGAGTTCTTCAAACCCATATTGGGTAATGAGCCCAATGGCTTGGGTAACAATGCCTTGGCCCCAATACGGTTCCCCCAGCCAATAGCCTAGCTCAGCCGAGATTCGGTATACGTCGCTCTGTATGACGAGTCCAATGACTCCACACAACTCATCATCCTCATTCAGAATGCCGAAGGTTTGGTGCGGATCTTCATCCACGATCAGCTCAATAAAGAAGTGAGCATCTGATTCTGCGTATGGGTGGGGTAGATAGTCCCGCACGTGGTCCCAAATCTTTTTGTTGTTGGCCAGCCGTGCCAGTTGGGGTGCATCTTCAGAAGTAAGCCGCCGTAGTTGGATCCCTTTCATTGTAATTAGGGACGGGAATAAGCGGTGAGGGTTGCTAGCGAGGCATCCTTTCTAATTGCCGGAGGAATTCCAGCCCCTGAGGCCATGCTCCAAATCCACTTTTGGGTTCCAGGTGTCCTGCATTTTCTAGCACTACCAGCTGGCTACCCCATTGCTGGGCAAAAGTTCTCGTGCGGTCTAGCGTGGTCACGTGGTCATTCGTGCTTCCCACTACTATAGAGGGAAATCCCAATTGTGCGGTAGGTATAGGGGTAAACCCCCGGATGTAGGTGGGGTAGTTATCTCGTTCGGCATCACTGGGGGCAACCAGCAAGGCTCCCTTTATGGGGTGACCATATCGTTCGTACCATTTTACGATGGCCATGCACCCAATAGAGTGGCCAATGAGAATGAGTTCTGCGTGCCTTTGTGAGGCGAGGTCCTGCTCTATTTTGGTGATCCAGGTTTCACAGTCGGGCTCCTCCCAGTTCTCCTGCTGCACCCTCATGAACTCCTCCGGTTGCGATCGCTCCCAATGAGATTGCCAGTGATTTTCATCGGAGTTGCGGAGTCCCGGGATATTTACTTTCAGCATGGGTATGTACAGATGGAGGGAAGGCTTTTACAATTGGGGTAAGGGTACGGAAATGATTGGAAAAAGTGAAAGCCCGAGCAAGCCACCTGAGGGTGTTTTTCTCTGTGTGGCTTGCCCAAGCTCAGGACTAAAAATTAATGCCAGGCCGCGAGGATGATTCCCTGCATGGTAAGGAAGATCACCTGATACCCCGCATCGATGAAGAATAACTTTAACGGTTTGCGTTGGTACAGCATATTGATGCCGATGCCCATCGCCACGAAAAAGACGCCCGTCATGGCTCCGTAGGTAGCGCCCTCGGCAATCTTCGTTACTTCACCACCAAAGAACATGGCCATGCCAAAGGCCATAACAATCATGGCCACCAGGCTGCTGCCAAAGATGAGAGCCATATTGCCTTGCTGTAGATATTCGTCGGTAAACCCGAGGAGGGACTGCCAGGATTTACCAAAAAGTGCCTTGGAGTACCAAAGCGTGCCGAGCATCCAAGATGCCACCCCGGCCACTAACACTGCCCAGATGTTGATAGATTCCATTGTCGTAGTTTTTAAAAAGTTGATCTGAGTTATAGCAAGGAAAATAGTAAATAATTAGCATAAGATTTATTTATAATGTGACTGACTACTAACCGCGTGATCTATGGCTAAGCCAGAAAAGAGCCTGGTAAAATATGTGATTGATCTGCTGATCGTGGCGTTTGGGGTGTTCTTGGGTATCCTGATCAACGAAAGAATGGACCAGGCCAAGATGGATAGGAATCAGGAAAAGGCCTTGCAATACATTACCAATGAACTGAAGCTAAACCATGACCAACTAGTTGATATTATAGCCTATCATGAACAGGTAAAGGAGAACTTTCTACGACTAGAGGAAACCCTGAGTGTGGAAGATTTGGCAGGGTACTATCACCGTAGTGAGGTATTTAGTTTTACCAAAATAGAGGGCTGGAATGGCATTACTTTGCCCAACTATGAGACCATCGCCTTCGAGAGTGCTAAGCTGAGTGGGGCCATCCAGGAATTTGATTTTGAAACCACACAGCTCATTTCCAAGGTGTACAAAATGATAGATTTCAATGCTGACTTTGGTAGATCAGTGTTGGATAAAATGCTGGAAATGGACTCGGATACTAAGGTGGTAGATGCCGTAGGCATGATAAAGCTGCTGACCTTTGATGTACTCGTGACTGAGCATCAGCTGTATCAAGAACTAGGGAAGATTATACAACAGCTAGAAGAGCAGGAATAGGACATGCTGGTTTGATAGGCTTGCCTATTTTTTGCATGTACGTCAGAGCCCTTTTTCCTTTCGCTGAATCTGCCGATAAGGTTCAGGCCCACTCAAGCGGACAGTTTCAACCGTCCGCTTGATGCCTTGAAATTTGATGAGTTGAGATATTATCTGATTTTGAGACAATCCTGTGCATGATTACTATCCGGCTAGGGCCGTCTCTTTGGCACCCTCTACTGCTTTCTTGGCACTGCCAGCAAACACTTGGTCGCCAATCACGAAAACGGGACGCTTCAAGAAAGTGTAATCTTCCAGCAAATACTTGCGGTAATCTGCTTCGGTGAGGTCCATCTTGTCCAGACCCCACTGGCGAAACTTCATAGCTCTACGGCTAAAAACAGCCTCATAACTGCCCGCCAGTTTCGCCATCTCGTCCACTTGCTCTTCCGTAAGGGGTGTACTTTTGATCTCCTGCATTTCGAACCCGGTAGTATCAAAATCAGCCAGGATCTTTTGGTTGGTCTTACAAGTCGATAGGTGATATACTTTCTTATTCATGCTCGCGATATTCAAATTTGGGATGCAAAGATAGGGAATGGAAGGCTTGCCACTAGCCCTACTTTGCTCTTAGGCCAGAAGCGATCCTTAGGACAAGTACTTGACGCCCGTTAATTCCTCGCTGATGTCCCATAGTCGGTCTTGATCGGCTGTAGATCTTGCCTGTGCAGGTATTTTGGCCTCTTTAGGGTAGCCCATCACTTCGTTGAGCCGGTTGGGGCCGTAGTACCCACCTGGCTTGGCAGTAGGGTCTACGGAAGCATATAGTTGCGGCAAGGCTCCTTGATCAGGACTCTGGCCGAGGGGCATTAAGAGGGGAATCAACGTTTTCTTTAGTAGGCCCGGGGCCTGCCATTTGTCCGCAATATTGGTGTTAGTACCCCCAGGATGCGCCACTACAGAGATGACATTTGACACCTTGGCGTCAGTCAGTCTGCGCTGCAAACCGTAGGTAAACAGCTGGTTTGCCAGCTTGCTCTGAGAATACACCGGCATGGCGCGGTAGTTTTTGCTCCAGTGGATGTCATCGAACTGCAGCTTGCCCGTGCGTGCAGCCAGGCTACTT
>JBCBHI010000131.1:0-9066 GCA_038525885.1 Bacteroidota bacterium | reverse complement strand
CTCGGCAAGCCCCTTACTGTTCTGCACGGCTGGGATCTTCTTCGTATACTCAAAGGATACTACCTGGCCCCCGTCATCCCTACACAAAATAATCTTGTAGTCCGTGACCTTACCCGATAAGGTTGGGCTTACGCCATTGGGAGTATCGGTACTGGTATAGGTATCAGAAATTACTTCTACGCTGTAGATATTGGGCAGGTCTTCCCATGCCCCGGATTTAAATCCGCATATGGAGGAATAGTGCCTGATTCGTCCGGTTTGATAATCAATGGTTACCCCGGTGTAGGAGGTAAGGATAACTAAGCCGATGACGATCGCCCCTATGCCTAAGCTGAGAATTCTGGTCAAGGAGTTGTCAGATTCGAACAGTAGAGGGCTTATTAGCGCAAAAATGCCGGCTAGCACTATTAATGTGCCTAGGAAATGGGGCCCCGAGGTAAGGCTTCGCTTTTTAAACTGAAACTGGCTCATACAGAGGTATCAAGGTAATCAAAGGCAATAGCATAAATTAGGGTGTATGCTGCAAGTATTACAAAGGATTTCCTGCCAACCCTTCTCGCACTTGTTTCAATTTCAAGGGCAGTTCCAAGGCCCCGTCTATCCGTACTACATTGCAATGTAGCCGCGAAATCCAATCCTCATGTACTCGTAAGGATCTTCCAGTGAAAGCAGGATCTTCGTATTGACTGGCCCAGTCTAAAAAAGCCTGGGAATGCTGCTGCACCTTGGGGTCTGTATGTAGCTTATCTCCCAAGCGGGCTTTTTCTCGCTGCCGCAGACGTTCCATTCGGATGGAGTTGTCCAGCCGAATGAAGATGGCCAGGTCAAAAGCCCCTTCCCATTCCTGGCCCCAGCTTACTAAAGAGCCACTCAGGACCACCTGATCATGTAGATAGAAATCGGCCTTTAGTCTTTCATTGCGTTCGGCCAGAGGTACTTTCTCGGTAAAGGGTTGGAGGGTAGGTTTCCAATAGTAGTCATCGGCATCCAGGTGGACAAACTCGCCATTTTTGGCCAGGGCACTTGCTAGGGTAGTGGTCCCAGCTCCCGAGGCGCCGAATATCAGAAGTTTCATAATCAAACCTAGGGAGGATTGCAGTTCAAAACCAAATGACTGGTCACAATTAGGAAACACATCTTCTGACAGCTTTTTTTCAATATTCCAGGGTGTGGTTGTCCGATTTTGTGTTCGTAACTGTACACAACCGTACACTTTGCTTGGGTTAGTTTTCGATGGGTGTTTTGTAAATATCTAATTATCAGGGGTTTGTGGTTTTTGGCACGTTGCTAGTATATAGGATGTACAACGGTCAAAAACACAAACACTAGGACACATGAAAAAGGTACTGATACTCTTCGCTCTGGTAGGATTCGCCACCACTTCTTTCGCAGCATCAGCCATAAAGTTAAACCACCAAAAAGCAGTAAACGCTCAGCGTTCCATCTCAGAAGTAGCCGAAATGATGGGCACCGAGGAAGCAGAAATCGAAGTATTCTTCGGAATGGGCGAAGAGTCACAAATCGTTAAGGTTTACAATGCTCAGGATGAGCTAGTAGCTGAAGGTACATTGGACTTTGCGGGTATGACTCAGGACACCGAGTTGGAAGAAGTCATATTGAATGCTAGCCGCCTGATGACGATTGGTGATACCCACATCTACCGCACCAACGACTAAGCGACTCTTTTTTCTAGCCAAGGCAGGAGTACCGACTATCCTGGTGTAAATACCACAACAACACGAGCGCCTTTCCCCAGGGAAGGCGCTTTTTTAATGCATAAAAAGTAATAAGGTAGGACAGTTTGGTGTGCAAGACAGAGAGCCTCGGTGCTCATGGGTTCTATTTTTTCTCTAGTGTTTTGCGTTATTGAGATGGGGCAAAGGTGGGTGCAGAAATTGATTTATCATTCTTGTAAGGTCTGTGAACTGTAGTTATCCTATCTTCCAAAAAAAGAGGCGTACAATCTCTTGCACGCCTCTGTATAGGGGCTCGTTCCTTAGCGATTACTCAGATCTGAGGGACCGAATGGGGTTGGCCCGGGCAGCTCGTAGACTGTGTAGGCTTACCGTAAATAAGGTGACCACCAAGGCTCCCGCCAGGGCAATACCCAATACCCATAGTGGGATATCGGTTCGGTACTCAAACTCCTGCAGCCACAGGTTGAGGCAGTAGTAGGAGAGAGGTAAGGCAAACAACCCGGCCAAGAGCACCAGCAGCAAGAAGTCACGGGATAAGCGCCCCCATAGCTGGCCTACGGTGGCCCCAAGTACCTTGCGGATGCCAATTTCCTTAGTGCGCTGTTCGGCCATGTATGAGGCCAGACCCAGAAGGCCCAAGCAGCTAATGAAAATGGCTAAGCCCGCAAATACTGCCGATAGCTCACCAATTCGTTCCTCGTCTGCAAACTTGGCCTTGTACACCTCATCTACAAACTCGTAGTTGAAGGGTATCTTAGAAACATACTCTTCGAATACGGCCTCAATGGCAGCGATATTTTCCTGGGTAGGTCGTTGGGGATTCAATCGCAAGTTGATCCAACTCTTGTTGTCAAAGGACAGAAAGATGATGGATGGGAAAGTTTCTTCAAAAGGAGAGCCCTTTACCATGTCGGTAGCTACTCCCAGGATGGTGTACTGACCGGGCTCATCAAAGAAGTTGGGCGACCAGGTAAGCACTTGGCCTATGGGGTCCTCCAGGCCAATGAGCTCGGCAGCGGACTCGTTGAGTATCACCCCCTGCCGATCCCCTTCACGGTTGGGGTCAAAGTCTCTTCCCGCGATTATCTCCCAGCCCACCGTTTGGCCATATTCGGGATCCACGGTGATGGTGTTGAAGGATGGGTCGTACCCAGGAGGTCGGCCTTCCCAGTCAAATTCATGGTTCCAGCCGCGGGTATCGGCTACCGAATAGCTGGACCGGGCCACCCCGATTACGGCCCCGGAGGCTAGCCACTCCTCTTCCATCACCTGATAGTTCTGGTACATCTCCGAGGAGCGCATTCTTATCATGACTAGGTCATCATAGTTATACCCAGCCGGGCGCATTTTGGCAAACTGAATCTGCTGGTACACCACCAAAGTACCTACGAACAGCAGGATGCTAATGGCAAATTGGGTGACTACCAGGGCCTTGCGGCTGATCACTGCTGAGCGAGCCGTGCGGTAGGCGCCCTTCAACACCCGTATGGGCTGGAAGGAGGATAAGAACAGTGCAGGATAGCTACCAGCCAGCAGGGAGGTGCCTATAGCAAAGCCTACCAGCGCCAGCCAGAAGTAGGGTTCTTGCCATAGCATGACCATTTCCTTATCGGCTATGCGGTTGAACCAGGGCAGGGACACTGCGGCCAGGAAAATGGCCAAAATCAAGGCCAGTACAGAGATGAGAATGGACTCGCTGAGGAACTGATGTATGAGCTGCCGCCGCACGGATCCAATAGTTTTGCGGATGCCTACCTCTTTGGCTCTTTTTTCTGAGCGTGCCGTGCTCAGGTTCATAAAGTTGATACAAGCCAGAATAAGGACGAATAGCCCAATGAGACCGTAGAGGTAAACGAATCTCATCCGCGAGCTGGTAATGCGATGGCCACCCTCAAAGGCTGAATACAAGTGCCAGTTGGCCATAGGCTCCAGAAAGATCCTGGGCTGCCGTTCCGCAGCGGCTTCTGGGGTGAGGTAGGGCAAGCTGACATCCTCTATCAGTTCAGAGACCTCTGCTGCATTTCGGTCCGGCTTCAAGAGTGCATAACATTCCAGGAAGTAGTTATCCCAGGCATATTCATCGGTACCATATAGGTCCAGAAGAATAGGTAGCGGTACCATAAAGCCAATGCCATGAAAGGTGGATTGCTTCGGTAAGTCTTCGTACACCCCCAAAACAGAAACATCCCAGTCGCCATTGAATACCATGGACTGGCCAGTGGGGTCCTTCTCACCAAATAGCTTTTGCGCAGTGGACTCGGAAAGCAGGATGGTGCTTTTACCCCCGAAGTCCCGGTAAGAACCACTTTTCATCTTCAAGGCCAGCATCCTGGGTAATTCAACTCCCACAAACTGGCCTGTCTCCAGGATCTGCGTTTCGTCCAGCCCGATGATCATGTTGCTGGGTCTCCGAACACTGGCTACGCCGTCCAAATGACTGCTGTAATTATCACGCAAGGCTGTGCCCAAGCCTACGGTATGGCCGTCGCTGGTGTACAGCTCACCATTTTGGTAAGAATGGGACATCACCTGAGTCAACTTGGGGTAAGTGGCGTGGTACTGGTTGAAAGTGAACTCACTGTGGATCCACAGCCCTATCAGCAGGGCTACGGCCATGCCTACGGCCAGCCCGCCAATGTTGATGGCGGCATAGCCACGGTTGCGCAGCGTAACCCGCCATGCCACCTTGGTGTAGTGTTTTAACATCATGTTGTTGGGGATTAAGTCCGACCAGCGTTTGAGGGCGAAAGGGCGAAAGAAAGTAATGACCTGCCACAGGTACAGGCTGTTGGCCAGCAGCCTGCTACGTTCGTGTCGGTCTTGGTACTCCTGATACAAGTCTCCTTCAATCTCCTCCAGGAGCTCGTCCTTGCAATACCACGCTAAAAAGCGGTAGGGCAGTTGTGGAGGTTGTGGAAGTGGAGGGGTAGACATAGGATCAGATGTTGAAAATGGCATCAGGGAGAGCATTCCAGAGTTGGTCACGTTGGGCACGTGCCTCTTGCAAGGCAGAAACGCCCTGGGAAGTAAGGCTAAATAGTTTTTTGCGCTTACCACCCCGCACTTTGGCGGGATCGCCAAAGCGAGAACTCACGTAACCTTTGTCCAGCAACCGGTACAAGGCAGCATGTACGCTGCTCAGCGTTACCGTGCGCCCCGTCTGGTTGTTGATCTCCTCTTTAATGGCCACTCCATAGGCATCATCGTACAAGATGCCCACCACCAACAAGATCATTTCTTCAAATTCGCCAAGGTTCGTTCCTTTCATCGCATGGATAATATTCGTAAATGTAAAAAATATAAACCGAGCTTCGCAAATTAAATTCGTATTTGTAAAAATTATATCCCTGTGTCTCTAAGACTGTTTTTCTATTGGTCCTGATTGATTCGGGTAGGGGAAGTTGATCGCTGACCCTCCGCTCAAACACCGACAGAGGCTAAAGCACTACTGTTTCAAGCCTCTTGGCTTGGAACTCTCGGACCCCGAAGAAGCTTGCTGCTTCTGGCAATAGGCATGATACCCAGAACGGCCTACATTTTATCAAGTGAGCAGGCTCCCCTAAGGCTGGCATGGATTACAACCGATGAAGATGATTTGTTGGTGGTGCCGGGGCGCTGACCCTCCGCTCAAACACCGACAAAGGCTAAAGTACTACTGTTTCAAGCCACTTGGCTTGGAACTTCTGGTCCCGAAGAAGCTTGTAGCTTCCGGCAATAGGCATGAAACTAAAAAAGGCCTACATTTTATCAAGTGAACAGGCTCCCCTAAAATTGGCATGTATTACAACCGATGAGAACGATTTGTTGGTGCCGTCTTGCTCAAACACCAACAAAGGCAAGAAGGGATTTGTCGGTGGTGCCGGGGCGTGTAGCCTTGGCTCAAACACCGGCAAAAGCTTAGATAACTCTGTCTCAACCACTCTGAAAAGGGCTCATGCCTCCTAAGCCAACCTTACGGCAACTCAATCTTACCTGGCTGCCAGTACCCTCCGGGCAGGTAAAAGTTGATTCCCGTTTGCTCTTGCAAATCCACCAGGGAGTTGCGCAGGGCAAGACTGCGGAGCCCGATCTCGGCCCGGTTTTGATCTACCTCCGCAGCATCGGTGATCGTGCCGAGAAAACCATAGCGGGTTTTCTGGTGGTTGTGCATTGAGGCCATTCGCCAGTCTTCCATCAGGGCCCATTCCCATGGGGATAGTTCGCCACGCAACCAGGATGCTTGCAGCAGGGGCCCTAGCGGAGGATAGAGCTTATCCCGTTCGTTGTAGGCTTTGGAAATGGAGTTGTGGTGGCTCAGCAAGGTAGAGGCCCAAACGTTGTTGCCGATTAACTGCTCCCCTGGGAAGCCCTGGGTTTTCAGTATCCGCACTATTTCCTTTACGTGTTGCTCACTTTGCGGGGCAAATACCTGTTCTGCGTGCCTTGTTTTCCCCTTATCAGTTATCCTTAGGAAGTTACCCAAGGCTTTCTGTTGATCCCTTTTCATCAGCTCCTTCACCTCGTCACGCAAGGGGGTGTACGCCCAACTTTCAAACTGGGCATGCAGGGCATTATAGTTTTCCTTTAGCAGGTCCCAGTCGGAAGCAGGGATGTTGTCCTGCAGAATGGACATTTTCCGGATTTGCTTCCAGCTCCAACCTGCAGCCATGCCTCGCCGTACCCAAGCGCAAGCTTTAGCATCCTGTCCGAGGTAGGCAGCTAGCTGACTGGCTACTTTCAAGTCCCGCAGAAAAACGAATTCGTAGCTGGAAAGCAGTTCTTCGTACCCAGCGAGAGCTTCTTGAAATTGCTCTGCTACCAGATGCTCTTCAATAGCCGTTACCGCTTTGTGGTACTCAGAATAATCTGGGGTATCGGTGGCATGGGAGGGTAGGTAGGATAGAAGAAAGGCGAGAGAAATAAGTTTCATCAATGCGTGCGTTTGTAGATAGACCGCCAATCCATGGATTACGTTGGAGGTGAGTTTCTGAGCCATCTCGATTGCCCACAGAATGGTGCAGAGGAAACTGTCCACTGTACTCGGTCTGAGGTGTGGAGTAAATGTCCCCATTGATTTTTTGGGAATAAAGTCCTTCTGTGGGTTACTGAGGTCCCATTATTAGTTAAACTGGCCCCGGATTACTTAGGCCTTGGGCAGTTTGAGCATCAACTGCCCGGCCAGGTTAGAGACCAGCCATTCCTCGGCTATTTTATCCCCTTCAAAACGGCTAACCACCATTTCGTGCCATGTCACTTTCTTTTGCGAAGGAGGAATACCCCTGAGTGCCTTCTGATGGGTGCCTTGCAGTGTCCGGTGGAAGGTTATTTGGTCTGGAGTAGTACAATGGATTTCCACTTTGACCACCCGGATATCCGGCAAGGCAGCGCGGATTTGTTTGGTAAATCGCAAGAGGAAGGCATGGCCTTGGTGGGTTTTGCCCTCAGCATGGGCTTGATATTCCTCCGTAAAAAAACGAGGGATGGCATCCAGATCCCCTTCATGGATCAGTTGCTGGTTGGCTTGATGAATAAGGTCTTGTTTCTCCATGACTTGATAGGTTTTCCCCCAAAAAATGATGGCGCTAAACTACCCAGCTAGTAACCCGGTATGGCTACTCCTGAGGGTCGGTAGCCGCGCCAAACCATACTACCCCGTATTGGCCATATAGCCCGATTCCAATGGCCTGCCAGGTGTATTTTTTCCATGTACCGCGGTTCATGATTACGTTGTAATGACCGCTACTTCTCTGCCAACCCTCCAAGGCTTCTGCGGCCGAAGCTCCGGCGGAACTCCAGTAGGAAATCTCGAAGCCATTACCGGAATAGGAGGTAAGTTCTTGTGGTTTTTCCCACATGCACTTGGCCTGGGCATGGTCAGGTGTGTAGCAACAAGGAGTCCAGTCCCCTTGGTCAGACCAACTGTGTAGGTTGCACCCCCCTTGGTCGGGTTGGTGGTTTTCCAGGTCGCGCACGTGAATTTGTGCTACCGTGGTCAACGACTTAGAAAGAGGAATGGCAGGCAAGCCTTGTTTGGCACGCTCGTCCATGATAATCTGGTAGAGGTTTTGTTCCTCCTCGCTAAGGGTTTGTGCCCATAAGGGGGTACCCCATCCCAGAATGACAATCAAGGAAAGCCAGGGTGTAAAGAGTATTCGTTTTGGGGTAAAACGAACCATGGGTTATTCAGTGGATTCTTCCTCCCCAGGAATCACGGGATCACCAAACAGCTGTCCCACCCGGAAAGCCCCTGAGATGGCATCGGGCAACACTGCCTCAGCCTCAATCTTCTTGGCCTTGGCCTTCTGGATTTCAGCCATCATTTCTTGCTCATGGGCAACGGCTTGCGCGCGACGTTTTTCAGCTTTGGCGTTGGCCACATCCAAGTCAGCCTTGGCTTGGTCTATCCGCAGCTGCGCCCCAATATTCTGCCCAATGTCGATATCGGCAATATCAATGGAGAGGATTTCGAACATGGTTCCCGCATCCAAACCATCGGCAAGTATGCGCTCGGTGAGCGAAATGGGGTTTTCGACCACTTCCAAATACGTGTTCGTAGCACCAATCTGGGAAATGATCCCCTGGCCCACGCGGGCAATGATGGTTTCCTCACCTGCGCCACCCACTAAGGCGTGGATGTTGGTGCGCACGGTAACAAAAGCCTCGGCTTCCACCTGTATGCCATCACGGGCCAGCCCCACAATATCTGGCACATCGATGATATACGGAGTAACCGAAATCTGCATGGCCCGGAGTACGTCACGCCCGGCCAGATCAATAGCGGCCATCTCCTGAAAATCCATATTGAGGTTGGCCTTTTCGGCTACGATGAGGGCCCGAATTACATTATTCAAATTGCCATTGGCCAGGTGATGAGCTTCCAAAACCTTAGAATCAATCCCGGGAATGCCCGCCTTGGTGGCCAAAATCATGTTTCGGACGATCAGCTTGGGGGGTACTTTCCGAAAGCGCATAACGGTAAGTTCTACCAGGCTAATTCGGACGCCCGAGAATACGGCGGTGATCCAAAGCGGAACGGGTACGAAGCGAAAGAGAATTCCAAGAAAGATCAATCCTCCACCGAGAAGGACCGCAACAAAAATCAGATTTTCAGGCATGGGTGTACGTTTGCATGGAAGGTACTAAATAGTACCGAGAAGCCAGAAGAGTTATCAATTATTAGTCAGGCTCGTAGGTAAGCATACTGCACTTCAAGGCATGTTTTGCGAGCATCAGTTGTTGGTGTCGGTCCTACCAGACCTCAAACACCAACAACGGCAGGGAAGAAAATGCGTCCGACCGGTATCTACGTAGTGAAAGACCGGTCGGACGCGTGCAGCGGCAAGAGAGGGCAATACAATTGCCCAACAAAAAACAGATCGCATTCAGAAAT
>JBCBHI010000130.1:0-9079 GCA_038525885.1 Bacteroidota bacterium | reverse complement strand
CAATGATAAAATGGCAAGGATGTATGAACGGTTAGTAGACAAGCATGGGGTAAAAATGAAAGGAGCAGTAGCTGTTCAGCGTAAGGTACTGGTCCTGATGTATACGTTGTGGAGCAGAGAAGAAGTTTACAATCCAAAAATAGGTAAAATAACTCTGGTAGAACTCTAAAGTAGGAGGCTCATCGCTGAGCCTCCTAGGGAGCTAGTACATAGTACTGCTCTTGGGTTCTCGAAGGTAATCAATCTTTAATTTATCATAGCAACGCCTTGGAACTGTACACAGAATCTCAGGCAATGCCTTGCGTCCCTCACGCGATACCTCAGCTTGCTCAAAACGAATAGACTACCATAGCTCCTTATCCCGAATCCTGATCTTCAATTTGTTGGTAAAGTTTCCATCTTGGATGCACCTATGAATCGGGTTTTGAGTGAATTTGGCACTAGTTTGAAATCCATCAAGTTCCTATCTGATGGTAAGATTCCTCTTTTTATGAAGAGAATATATGTGCATTTATTTCCGTAAACTTATCCTATGAAAAAAGTAGTGACCATTACTAAGCAAAGCTCCCAATCAACAGATAGGCAGTATTGGTCTACCCAGTCTTATGTAGCGAGGCTTTCTGCATTGGAGAGCCTTCGGCAAGATTACTTTCGATTAACAGGTGATGTTGAACCCCGACTTCAAAGAGTTTGTAGAATTACTACAAAAGCTTCAGGTTGAATACATGATAGTAGGTGGTTATGCAGTAGCATTCTACTTACCCCTGTTTGGGCATGAGTATCTTCAGATGCTTACGGGGTCCAGCACAATCAACAAATTGTCTAGGCTTTATGATGGTGGAGCATACTAAAACCCCAGAATAAATTCTTGTAGGTTGTCATTACGGTCTAGCTCCAGCTTTTTGCGGAGGCGATAGCGGCTTATCTCTACGCCCCGCACACTTATGTTGAGCAGTTGGGCAATCTCCTTGGTGTTCAGGTTGAGCCGCAGGTAGGCACAGAGCCGCATTTCCTGGGCCGTTAGGCCCGTGTAGCGCTCCTTAATGCGCTGGCTGAAATCCCCGTGCACCTCATCAAAGTGAAACTGAAAGTGCTCCCAGTCGTCATGGTCGGCCAGGTTTTTGTCAATATCCCGCACCAGCTTGTTGAGCTCCTTTACCACCGCTTGGTTGTTACTTTTCTTCGATAGTGACGAGAGATTGCCCTTCACCCCCGAAATGAAAGTGTTTTTGTTCATCAAGTGCATGGTAGAGGTAGCCAGCTCTTTGTTCTTGTGGCGTATTTCTGCTTCCAGCTTTTCGTGGTTCAGGCGCGTGATCTCGGCTTCCGTTCGTTCGGCCATCGACTGCAACTCCGTATTCTTCTCATTCAGTTGGGCTTCCTGGCGGAGGGCCATCACCTCCTTCTCCTTCCGGTGGCGCTTGTCCAGGAACATAAAGCCCAGGATGAGGATGCCCAGCACCCCCAGGCTATAGCTCACATAGGCCAGCGTACTGCGAAACCAAGGAGGAGTGACGATGAAGGCATAGCTTACCTCATCCCCCTGCATGCCATAGGGGTTGCGCGAGCGCACCCGAAAGGTGTAGTTGCCCTCGGGCAGGTTGGTATATTCTTTTTCCGTCTGACCCGACCATTCTGACCACTCCGTGTCAAAGCTTTCCAGCAGGAAGGAATACTCCATCCGGTCCAGCCCCTCAAAGAAAGGAGCCGAGAAGGTGAAATTGAGAGAATTTTCCCGGTAGGGTAGCTTTACCTGCGTCTCCTCGTTAGTGCCACTCACCGAACCAATGTAGTACGTACTGTCCTGGGTGCGGGAAGCACTCACCTGCCGGATGAGGGTGGGGAAAGACTCTTCGTAGCTTTTGTACTGCACCGGATCATAGTGCACAAACCCCTCTTTGGCCCCAAAAACCACCTCGTTGTTTTCCAAGATGGTCACGTTTACCAAGTCATCGTTGAGGAGGTAGCGTACCTTGGTAAAGATCCCTCGTTCTACCTCAAAGCCCCCCATGGAATTACGCCGCAGCATCCCAATTTCTTGCTTCCCTATGAAAAACACATTGCCGTAGACATCCTCGGCCAGGTCCACGATCCGGTAGTCCGGGCCCAGTAGTTCGGTAAAAACCGGGTGGGGGACAAACCGGTCGGTGTCGGGGTCATACCGGTAGGTGCCCGCTTCGGAGGTAAACACCAGCCCATCGCGCAGCTGATGTACGTTGATAAGGAACCGGGAGGGAAACCCGTCTTCCTCGCCATAATAGCTCACCGACCGAATGCTATCCAGGGCAGGGCTTAGGCGTATGCGGTATACCCCCTTGTACCCGTGGGTCATCCATAGGGCATTATACCCCGGGTCGGGGGCCATGATGCGGCTGCTTTCATTGAGACCCTCCAGCTTGTGAGTGGCCTCCCACCGGCCCTGGCCATTCTTCTGGTAGTGGACCAGGCCAGAATAGGTACCCCCGATCATGCGGTCGGTAGCGGAGGGCATCTGCTGGAAAACCCAGCCGCCCGTTTCTTCGGAGATAAGCTCTGCTACGCCCTCCTCTATGCGATAGCTGCCCTGGTGGTGGCCTAGCAGGAGCTCCTCCTCCTGTACCGATATGTGGTAGGCTTGGCCCAGGGTGCCTGGTACTAAGTCATAGTGCAGGCCACTCAGGGGGTCAGGTTGGCCCACAAACAGGCCGTTGTTGGTGCCCAGGTATAAGGTTTCCTGGTGTAGCAGCGCAGCATAGCCAGTACCGGGCAGGCCCATTTTCTCGTCTATGACCGAGAAGGGAGAACCCAGCTCTACGTAAGAGAGGCCGTTGTTCATACCCACCCAGAGGTTCTCTAGCTGGTCTTGGTACAGGCTTAGTACCGTTCGGTTTTCCAAGCCCCGCTCCTTGGTTAGGTGTAGCAACAGCTCCCCCTGTGGGCTCAGCACCAGCAGACCTTGGGTTTGGGTGCCCAGGGCTATCCTGCCGTCGCGCAGCTGGATCATGCAATTGATGATGGCCGTAGATAGGAACTCCTGCACGGCATCGCTCCAGGGTAGGAAACGGCCGTTTCTCCGTTGGAAGAGCCCACCATCTTGGGCTGCTACTAGTAGCCCATTGCCAGGTAAGCTAAGCATTCCGCTCACCGTCTGGTCACGGAAGAACTCACCGTCAGGCACTAGCTCCAGGGCCTGGCCGGATACCTTGCAGAGGCCGTAGCCCATGGCCCTGACATACAGCGTTTGGTCCACAAAGAAGGCCGGGGCCAGGGTGTGCTCGGGTTGGATGATGGTGAACTGCCCTTGCTCATAAATGAAAATTGTCTGGAAGGTGCAGAAATACACCTTGCCTCCGGCTACATATACCCGCCAGGTCTCATCAAAATTGCGGTATTCCGCGGGTAGTTGGTCTGCGAGGGAGGTAAACTCTAGCCGGCCTTGCGCATTGGGGGAGAAATAGCCGAAATCCCCTTGACAGCCGAGGTATATTTTGCCCTCCTCGCCCAGCGCCAGGGATCTTACCTTGGTGCCATTGGGCACTACATGCAAGCTCCAGTTGGTGCCGTCATATTGTAGCAAGCCAAAGTTGTTGGCCACGTACAAAATCCCCAAACTGTCCTGCGCCAGCTGCCAGTTCTGGATGCCCCCTTGGTAGGTTTCTGAGGAAAAATGGTGCGTGAGAGGTAGCCCCGCATAGGGGCTTTGTCCCCATACTGGCCGGGGCCCTAAGCCACAAACCACGAATAGGACAATAAAAGGAAAGGTGCGGGACATACAGATTTTCGGTCGGTACTACCCTAATGTACATAATTTTCCTACTCCTGATGTATCGTAAACTGCCCATTGAAAGGGTGCCTGAAAAGTGAAGAAATCTCAAAAAGGTGGTCAGAATAACTCAGGGCAGGTTTTTGGGATTTGTGAGAAAGAATTGATGTGGTGGCCGGGCAGGCCTTGATGTAGTCTTGCTGTGGTACAAAAAGTAAATCTGAGCCACAGGCGCCGTACTTTTCGAATGTTTTAAAAAATCATGAGGATACCCGCTGATCTTTTGAAAGGTCTTAACGAAGTGAGGTCTTTTGCGCGGGTATTGGTAATTTGAATGACGTACCCAGGCAGGAGGGCTCCCCATGAGTAATGAGTCGTACCTCCTTCCGGATATTAGACTATTGCTAGGGCGCCTTAGTGCGTGGTATATGCCTCCTGATCTGGTTTCTGTGCTTGGGTTAAATGAGTATGAGATTGACGAGAACTAAAAATCATTCATGATGAAAACCATCCTTACCGTTGGGTGTATGCTGTTGATAGGAGTGAGCCCATTGTGGAGCCAAACCCAGTGCCGCAAGTTGGTGTGGTCAGATGAATTTGACTATTCGGGCAAGCCCAATCCTGAGCTTTGGGATTATGATATTGGGGGTGACGGCTGGGGGAATAATGAGCTGCAATACTATACGGATAGTGAGTCCAATGCCTCGGTGGCAGACGGAGTACTTACCATTACGGCCCGTAAGGAATCGCTCGATCAGAGTGGTTATACCTCGGCCCGCCTAGTAAGCCGCCAGAAAGGTGACTGGCTCTACGGTAGGTTTGAGATCCGGGCCAAACTGCCCACCGGGGTGGGTACCTGGCCCGCCATCTGGATGTTGCCTACCGACTGGGAGTACGGCGGATGGCCTGCCAGTGGGGAGATTGACATCATGGAGCATGTGGGGTACGACCAGGGGAAGATCCACGGCACGGTGCATACGGAAGCCTATAACCACTCCATCGGTACCCAGGTGGGGGGTAGCACTTCGCTGTCGGATGCCAGCACCGCATTCAAGACCTATGCCATAGAATGGACCGAGGACCGGATAGACTGGTTTGTGGACGATCGGTTATACTTCTCCTTCAGCAATCAGAACGCAAGCTTTGCCGAATGGCCTTTCGATAAGCGTTTCCATTTGCTACTCAACATTGCCATTGGGGGTAGCTGGGGTGGCGTAGAGGGCGTAGACGATAGCATATTTCCGCAGACCATGGAGGTGGATTTTGTGCGGGTATATGAGTTGGATAAGGAGCTGGAGATTAGTGGCAATGCCTACAATAAGGTAGGCGAGGCCGGGGTGGCCTATTCGGCTACGGAGTTTGCCGGGGATGTGACCTATACCTGGACGGTACCGGAAGGTGCCAGCATTGCCAGTGGGCAGGGCACCAAGGATGTATTGGTGGACTGGGGCGACACGCCCGGACAGGTGGCTGTTTCGGTAGCGGGAGACATAACCTGCCCTGAGGAAGCGGTGGAGTTTGATGTGGATTTTGTGGCCGACCCGGAAGGAGATCCCTATCATCCGTTCGACTTTGACGGCAGCTTCTCGGATAGCTGGGGGGTGATACCTGGCATAGTGAATGAGATAACCCTGACTGACGAAGCAGATGGCTCCGTACGGGTGGACTATACGGTGGAGAATCCAGACCTCAATCCTCAAGTTTACCTACCCTTTGCGCTTCCCTTGGACCTGAGCGAACACCAAAAGCTTAGTGTGTCGCTCAAGGGAGCTGGGGAGGCTCAGTTTTTGCGCCTTCAGATGCAGGATGTACGGGGTGCCCGCACCGGCGGGGCTCCGTTTAGTGTGCGCCTGCCTGCGGACGATGCCTTTACGGACTATGCCTACATCTACGCCACCCGGTGGAGAAGCTCGGAAGGAAGCTCCGTGGATTCCTCTAAGGTAACGGGCGTGCGGATCCTCCTGAGTGAAGGTTCGGGCACCTTCTGGGTGAATGCAGTGGCACTGGCAAAGCCCCTGGAGGGGGAAGAAATTACCGGATTGGCCAGTACCTGGCCGGCAGGGTGGAAGCTATTTCCCAACCCCGTGGCTGGGGAAACGCTGACACTGCAAGCCCAGCTAAAGCCAGCACAGCTGACCCTCTACGATGCGCGGGGGCAAGCGTTTCCGCTGAGTTTCCAATGGAATGTAAACCAGGTGCGTATGACCTTACCCGGCTTGCCTGGGGGGCTATACTCGCTACAGGTGGTGACGGAAGAAGGTAGTGTTTTCTCTCGGAAACTGTTTATTCCTTAGGCCAAACCCTGTAAACCCGAGTTTGAGTTAAACTACATGATTAATGTGTTAGTAATCAGTAAGTTAAGTTTTCTGCGTAAGCGATAGAGGCCTGGGCGGCCCCGCTTTATTTGAGCCCGCAATGGCCACCCGTTAGGGTGTTTTGCGTCAGCCGGCTACGCGCCCCGGGCGAGTGCCGAAAGCGGATTGCCGCCCAGCACGACCCAAGCCCAAAGCCCGCAATCGCGGGCGACGGCGTGGGATACGCCCAAATTTTATCCCGAATTCAGGTGTTATCGGCCTCGTCCCAACACCTCATTTTTCTAAAAAAAACCACTTACACTATGAACCCAGTTTTTCAACTTTTTTGGGCTTTGCCCTGGCTCATACAAGGGCCTACGGCAGGAGTAGAAAAGCACACTTTTCTAGAGGAGGGGTATGAATTGGTCTGGAGCGATGAGTTTGACTATCAGGGACTGCCAGACCCGGACAAGTGGGGGTATGACGTGGGCACGGGCTGCCCGCACGTCTGCGGTTGGGGCAATAATGAGTTGCAGTACTACACAGAGCGCCGGGCAGAAAATGCCCGGGTAGAGGAGGGCGTGCTGGTAATAGAGGCGCACCAGGAAACCATGGAGGAGCAGGGATTCACTTCGGCCCGGCTGGTGTCTCGGGGCAAGGGAGACTGGCAGTACGGCTACATTGAGGTAAAGGCCCAGCTACCGGCCGGACGGGGCACCTGGCCTGCCATCTGGATGCTACCCACGGACTGGCAATACGGTGGCTGGCCGGAGAGTGGCGAGATTGACATTATGGAGCACGTGGGGTATGATCCGCATCAGGTACACGGTACGGTGCATACCGGGGCCTATAACCATATGCTGGGTACTCAGCAGGGGAAGCAGCTCAAGGTGGCTACGGCGTTTGATGAGCACCATGTGTATGCTGTCCGCTGGACACCCGAAAAGATCGATTTCTTGATTGACGGGGAGCTGTACAACAGCTTTGCCAATGAGGGTACGGGTAGTGATGCCTGGCCCTTCGACCAGCGGTTTCATTTGCTACTCAACATTGCCGTAGGCGGCAACTGGGGCGGAAAAGAAGGGGTGGATGATAGCATCTGGCCGGTACGTATGGAGGTGGACTACGTGCGGGTGTACCAGAAGGTGGATGGATAAGCCGTGAAAGCTGGCAGCAGGCCAGGCAAGGTATTTTAGTAGTGTAGGGAAACTCACGCCTTTTGGTCGAGGGGTGAATGTTTCTCCAGGGAAAGCCGGATCCGCAAAGGGCCCGGTTTTTTTTATTCTCATGAAGAGACCTACCTACAAAGAAATAAGAGTGGCCACGAAAGCAATGATATTCAGATGTTCGGTTAGGCCTTTTTGTTTGAACAAAGGTATTAAGTTGTAGCAAGCGCCCTTGTTTAAGTAACCAAGGTCAGGGTAGTTGTGTGTTAAAAGCCCTAGCATCAAAGCCTCTGGTAGCTGTTTAGGTAGCGGTTCGCTCTACAAACGGCATTATGTAACGAGGGATTTTAAGCAGACGATGAAGTAGGGTGCGTTATCCGAGTCCTCAATCCCAACTTCCTGTCAGGAAAACGGCGTGGACCAAAGTCCCTGGAAGGGACAACAGAGAGTTGCCCCGAAGGGAACTTCGGGGAATTAATTGTCGATCAGTCCATTAAGCCCTCGGAGAGGGCGGCACTCTACAGGAATAGTATAGGGGCTTATCTTTCATCTACTCCCAGGCCTTCTTAGGGGGACTCATGGCCGTCATAGGTTAGCGTATAATGCCCCCTTGTTAAGGCAAAGGCCCGTTAATGGCCTACACGTGGTATGTCGTTCCCTCCGGGAACTCAGTATTCCAGGGCTGGAATCACCCCGCAGTAACCTGCGGGGTTAATATTTTTCGCCCCTGCCAGGGGTTCAGAGTTAAAAATTGATACTTAACCGCCCTGTGACGGGGTATTAGGACTACATCAGCACGTTACCCTTGGCTTGGATGGGCTCGGGCAGGTCGGTTTCGCCTAGCATCTCCCGCAAGTCGATCTCGATGGTGCGGCTCAGCGATAGCATAGGGATATCGTGCGCCATGCCCTGGAAGGGATTTTCGCTGTAGTCGCCCACCAGCTCCATCATCACAAACACCCAACCTAGCAGTACCGTGAAAGGGATGGTCAGCCACCGACCTAGGTTCCCTAGCTCGGCAAACTCAGCCACGAGCCCAAAGGGCATCAGGAAGATGAAAATCCAGATGAATATGTAGCTCATGTTGGCATACTGCCGGGGTAGCGGAAACTTCTTGATGCGTTCGCACTTGCCTTGGTGCACGTAGAAATCGTTGAGGATCTTTTGCAGTTCCATGTGCCGGAAATCATCGATGAGGTCCTGGCTGCGCAGCCCTTGTAAGTCCTCCGACTGGCGGTCTATGAGCTGGGTGGCGGTGTTCTTCCGCTGCGTCAGGTTGGCATTTTCCTCAGCAGAAATGAAGTTTTTCAGGTCTGACTCTGCCGCCTCCTTTTCTACCAGGCCAACACCAAAATTGTCTTGGTACCGGGCTGCCAAACGCCCTACCGGGCCGTTCTGGTTGGCGTGCTCCCAGGGCTGCACTACCAGGAGCTGTTTGCGCAGGGTATACAGCCAGCCTATGTGCCGGTAGATGAGCCGCTGGCGAACCTGGTGTAGCTCCTCCTCGGTGGCATTCTGGTCTCTAAATTGGTTGGAAACAAACCCTTTTACCGTACTGCCCCAGGCCCGACTGCTGTTCACGATGGCGCCCCAGATTTTGCGGGCCTCCCACATGCGCTCGTAGGCGCTGTTGTTTTTGAAACCTACGTAGAAGGCCACGGCAGTACCCACTACGGCCATGGGCAGCCAGGGAATGGAAAGCCAGTTCCACCCCACTGTGTGGTAGAGTAGGGGCACGGCAGAGGCCCAGGGGATTAGCCATACGAAATGGTGGGCGGATGATCTTAGGATGGAGGCAATGGTGTAGTTCTTGCGAACAATCATGGTCTACGCGGTTTTCTCGGCTGCTAATATTTGCTGATAATACACATTTGCCC
>JBCBHI010000129.1:0-9192 GCA_038525885.1 Bacteroidota bacterium | reverse complement strand
CCAAACCACGTATGGAAATCCATTTTATACTTTACCGATTTACTCAGCGAGAATTCCATGTTAAGATAGCGACTCGTGGCGTTGACGCTACTCTCCGAGGAATTGGTGCTGGTACTACGCGATACCGATGCCCCAGCAGAGAAGGTTATATTCTCCAAAGGATCGAAACTACCTAGCGCGTCTATGAAGGTACCATCCTCCAAGGGATTGCTGTTGGTATGTAAATCTGCGCCATAGGTTGCGTAGAAGTTCTCTACTTCCATTAGCAGCAGGTATTTGCGGTAGGCCTCCTTATACTCATCGCGAAGGTCATCGTCCCATTCCGGTAAGATTTCTTCCAAAGGCGTGGTAGAACATCCATCGTTGCTGTACAGACTATTATTCGCACAGAACGTTTGGATATCCTCCAGGTATTCGGTTATCTCTCCGTGGTTGCTGTACAGAAAGTCATCGTCTTGGGTGTAGGCATACTGACACATTTCACAGACCGGAGTGTACTTGGTGTCCAGTTCTTCTAGAATGGTCTCAAACTGTGCGTAGGAGGTTTCCAGTTTACTGATGATGTCTCCACTGTCTTCGTCAAACTCGTAATTGCCATCGTCGTCGGTCAGCGCCTTGTAGTAGTCGATGGTGGTGTTGATCTGGCTACGAGTATAGGCCCACATAGTGGAGATCTCCGTGGGCTCTACGCTGAGCACCCGGGTTTTGCTAGGCTGACAAGACTCAAAGCTTAGGACCTCTGTCATGCCGTAGGCGAGGACTACGTCCAGACCCACCACCACATCGGCGTCTCGGCCATCGAGGGCCCCTTGCAGGTTATCACTGGCGGCAGCACCACCCAGGGTAGAAAGTCCGTTGGTAAACTCCAAGGCATATACTTGTCCGTTGTTGCTTACGCCAGAACCACCCACGATCCCCTTAATCTTCGAACCTGCCTCGACACCCAGAATTTTAAGTTTAAACTCCCGCTCCAGAGAAACACCCACGTTGGCATTGAAGCCGCTCTCCAGATTGATAAACAGGTTGGACTTTTCCTTGATATAGGAAGAGCTTTGGTCACCCGGTGGGTCGCGCAGGACGTACACGGGCACTGAGGTTTCTTGCTCTAAGAGTACAAATACATCACTGCCATCCAGCTGTTGCTTACCGATGATCATGATTTCTTGTGAGATGCTCCCCTGGTAGTTGTCGTTGGCGTCGTAGTAGTAAAACTCCAACAGCTGGGTGTAGGGCGTCACCAGGTTGGGCGTAGTGGCCGTCACCTCTATGGTCTCCCAGGCACCTGCAGCCTCATCGTACCGCAGGGTATCTTCAGTAGCCCCAGAAACCTGTAGGGTACCTCCAGGGAATTTGCTCAGGATGTAGCCCGAGGTCACGCGGCACGCCACTCCGTTGATCACTTGCTCCGGGGTAAGGGCAAGGGTAACCTGATGGGGTACCCCCGCCTCATTGGCTTCGTCATCGGCCATTAGGTATAGGGGCTCGCAGCCTTGCTCTCGGTGCTCAATGGCATCGATTCCCGCGATGGACAGATTCGCCCGCTCGTTGTAGCGCAAGAACTGGGTAGCCATATAGGCATCGTCCTGCGTCTCCAGGTAGTTGGCGTAGTTCTCCTTGTTGGGGATGAACAGATTGCGCGAGCGGAAGTAATCCAGCACGGCTTGACTAAAGGCATCGGATTTGCTCACGTCGATCACCGAAACGGTGTAGTCCAGGGGAGGCAAATCCAGGTTGAGCTGACGGTTTACCGTCTCTACCCGTAGGTCTACGTTTCCGTCCGTGTCGCGCAGGCGTACCGTAAACTCATATCCGGCAAATACATCGCAATCACCCGGCCCGGCAATTTCTACCGATAGGGGGTGGTTGATAGTTTCGGTGATCTCCACTCGGGTCACTTCCTGCGCCATCAGCTGTGCTTTGGACAAGCGGTACGTCAGGGTAGAATCGGTCTCGTCGATCTCAATGAAAGGCCCGTCTTGGTAGTAGTACCCAAACTCCTCCATGGGTTCGCCCGTTCCATTTAACCGTTGGTTGCCTACGCGCAATTCATACCCGGCTACGTCTTCTTCTATAAAATAGGGAAGCACAAAAGAGAACCTACCCTCGTGGTCGGTTTTCACCCACTCATTGGAGCTAGCCGTAGCTACGTCGTTGGCGTCGAAAGAGAACAGCGTTACCTCTACACTATCACGACCGCAGTCACAATAGGCATTGGTGATGGTACCCTCAATCAGGCGCGCGCGGTTGTTGATGAAGATACCGGCCGTACCTTGCTTTATGGACTTGTCTAGCAGGATTTCTACCGCTTGCTTATCAAAATACACATGGTCTGCCGCGGGCGATACGGTATACACTACGCCCTCGTGGGTGTAGGGTAGGTCTCTAAACCGCACCTTGCCTTCGGCATCTGAATAGGCCACGGCTTCGTAGCCGATGTCGTTGACCAGAGCTTGGATCATGAGTGAATCTCCGGCAATGGGTGAGCCACTACTCGAATAGATCTGTGCCGTCACCAAACCATCCCCTACCGTACCCCCTTGGGTAGACCGGTAATAGCGTTTTTCGATATTATTTTGGTTTAACGTAACCGTTATCAACTGGTAAAGATGAACGACACCGGGTTGGGCATTGATGTCCTCAAAATACGTCTCCTCAATGGGTAGTATAGCGATCTCCTTACCGTCGCGTAGCAATTCGTACCGGGCCGCTTCAGGATCTGTAGGCGGAACCCAGGAGAGAAATACACTGGTAGCCCCATTGGCCGTAGCCTGAAAATTCTCGGCAAAAGACGAACGCTCTTGCGGGTCAAGCTGACGGTTATTATAAGCCACCACCTGTGAAGATCCTCCACCCCTTTCATCCTGGTGCGCCGTAAGCACCGCATCAATATCCACGGTACCCCCATTATAATAGTCATCGAAGGGTGGGATGAAGATAAATTCCTCTTGATTCTTAGGGATTTCTATGTTCTCGTAGGTAATGGGCTCACCGTCGATGGGGTTGATGCCTGTATAAGGATTACCATCTTTGTCTAAGATGCTTAAGCGGTAGCCATCAAAACGGTCGGTAGACATCCGCCAGTAGAGGTACCAAAAATCAGTATCCACTAAGCCCTCAGGGCGCTCTCCTGGATAAAAAACAGGGGCGGGTAAGCTTTGGTAAGTGTGGAGTTCCTCTACCCATGCGGAAGTGTAGGTCTGCCCATTCCGTAGCGAGGTGGCACGCACCATAAATTTGTATTGGGCATCCGCCACCCCTTCGGTATAGTAGTAGGAATTGGCCGCCGTCTCGGACGCAATCCACTCGTGCACTACCGTATCCGGTGTAGGTACAGCATCTTGGCGGAGAATCACCAGCTCAAAGGCCTCTACGCCTGAGGCCGGGTAGCTCCAGTCGAACCGTACGGTATCAAAGTTCACGATCTGCACCGGATCAACTGCCGGATCCTGGATTTCAGGAAATACGATGGTAGCGGTATCTCCAGCAGATTGGTATAGCTGACCTTCTACAGTGCTGTAGGTACGTACGGTATACGTAGTGTGTGTTTCGGGTACCCCGTGCAGGTCTACCCACATCGTTTCCGGATACTGAACGGACCCAACACTGTCAATGTCTCGGTATATAACCGCCCCTTGCAGGGTGCTGCTGGTGGCAGGGTATGCCCAGGTTATTTCTATCCCATTATCCATGTCGGACGTACTTCCTATGGTGGCTACTTGGGTGGCAACCTGGGTAGGGATACCCGGAGCCGGATACACCGCATCGATGGTCGCGGCATTGGTAGAAATGATCACACGGCCCTCGGTGACGATGTACCCATACACATCATAGCGGTATACCTGCTGGGGACGCCCAGTGGTGTCAATGAAATGATAGGCTTCCTCTACGGTTACGGTAGCCAAGGGTTCATCGTTTCGGGTGATTACAAAGCCCTCCACATTTTGGCGCACGGGCGCCCAGTTAAGCTCCACGTAGCCCTCAGCGGTGTTGCTCAAAGCACCCGCATATGCTGGGGCCTCCAGTACCGGATAATCTACCCCACTCACGAGGGCGGCATCCGTATCCGTAAATTGTGTTTCGCCCATGGCATTGGTCACGTACGGGCGTACGTAGTACACCGCACTTGCAGCATTGTTGCTTGCCAGGCTGTCTACATATACCATCACCGAGCCGTGGGGCAGATCAGCTACTTCATTCTCGGCGCTACCTTGGTATACCTTCACCCCCGCGTAGCGATTATTATCTAGCGACCACCGTACCTCGTTGGTTAGGTGTACCGGATCCGCGAAACCCTGGGCATCCACTACGGTAGCAATATTGTCATTGGTAGGGTACAACTGATCCGATCCTGAGCGTACCAGATTGTATCCATACACCGATTGGTCGGCCGTGATATTCAGGGCATTGGCCAGGGTTACCTGGGCCTCACCCGGGGCCACATACTGTAGGGCCGTAGCGCCTGTAGGCAATTCCAAATCTTCGATTCGGTAGTACCCGGTGCTATCGGTTTGTACCCAATGCCCGGCCACGCCTACATAAACGTACGGCTGAGGCGTATCTTCTGAGCCGTATACGTAGCCTTGAATCCGCTGGTAGCGACGGGCCACGCCGTAGTCCCAGGTTTCGGCAGACTTTCGGCCATCGGCATAGGTAGCACATAGTTTGTATTCCATTACCTGGGCCACCGGGTTCTCATGCAGCCAAGTCCGCTGCTCATTGGGCAGTGTAGTTTCCGTCCAGGCCGTAGTACCTGCCGCACGATACGCCAAAGTAAAAGTGACATCCGCGTAGTGGGGGTAGTCCCAGGCCACAAATACCTTGCTTTCAGCATCCTTGCTCACGGTGAGCGTAGGGGTTTGCAGTTGGTCGCTGTCGTTGGTAGCCAAGGTAGGTACCCCCGGTACGGTCAAGGCAGCAGGCGTAGGTAGGGTAGCGCCCGTGTAGCTTGCCCAAAGGGTATCGAAGAAGTACAGACTATCAAAGGTATGCTTATAGAATACCACACCCAGGGTTCCCGATGCCGTTGCCGGAGCAGGATCTAGGATGGAATAGGTAACGCTATTGCCGTTTTCATTGGTATAGGGCGCATTCAAGGTTTTGACAACTTGATCACCATTCTCCTTGATGACTACAAAGCCATGAACATTTTTTGCTTCCTGGTTATAGAACCAAGGCAACTCTACATCCAGTGTAGTTCCTGAGCTCGTTCCTTGGGCGGTAAGACTAACCGCTCCTAGCACAAGGCCCGGATAGGTAATGAGGTCTTGGTCCAAAAATCTCTCCTCACCGGATAGGGCGGTTACCCACAGACTGTAGGTATAGGCCGTATTGGGCTCGCCCGTGTTATCGTAGGCATAGTACAGATCGCTGGTCGTGTTGTGAGGAACGGTAAGCACATTTACCGAATCCCCAGTGGCCACATCCGTTCTCACAATGGTGTAGTACTGGGCCAAAGCTTCTTTCTCTATCACCCATTTCACTTGCACATTACTTCCGGCAAATAGCTCGTATCGGTTGTGACGGGTAGGCCCTGAGTAGTACACTTCTTCCAGCGTGGTACTTTCATGACGCACCTCACTGAGGTCACTGCTGTAGTAGTAGGCCATGAAGGTGTAGGTATGGTACCCCTTGGTCGCATTCCAGTCTTCGTAGCGGGTGATATTGGTTACAATATCGATGAGTTCACCGTCACGGTAAACGTTGAACAGCAGGTGGGCACCGCTCTCGGCCGGGCTGTAGGCCAGGTCGAAAGACACGTGGTTGAGTAGGGCCCGATTGAAGTCGTCCAAAACGCGACGGGTTGCGTCGGTGAGGAGTCCCGTTTCTTCTACCGCATTCAGGGTGGTATCGTAGGTCACAAAGCCCAATTCGGCTTCCCAGCCATTGCGCGCCAGCGTAAACTCCGTATTGGTCATATCCGCCCCACTCAGGCTGGCCCACTCAAAGTCGGTGCTAAGGTCATAGTATAGATTCGTTACCTGCAAGGCACCGCTGGTATTGGTGGACACCGAATCTACGGCCGAGCCCGTACCTGTATTGAGAATCACCACCTCCTGGTTAGGCAAGGCATAGTCTCCGTTGGCGGAGATCAAATAGCCCGATACCGTACCGTTAGCATCTAAGCTGGCGACGGTCTCCTGCGCAAAGGCCTCCTGGCCATTTTTGATGGCTACTACCGTATAGTTATAGTCTTCCCCGTACAGCAGCAGGGTATCGGTATAGCTACCGACGGTATTGGGCAGAAGGATCAGTACTTCGCCATTGCGCTCAATACGTACAGTATCGTAGGCAGCCGTAGTCAAGGCTGCCACATCCCAGGTGATGTCTACCCCCGTTTGGTCAGCGTCGGCCGTAGCCGTTACCTGATAGTCCAGGGTGGTCATGGCATTGGATACCCCGGCGTGAGCTTCGTCAGCAAAGGAGCGTTCCAGGTTGTTGTAAATAGGGATCGCGGAATAGGTATAAGAAGTACCTCCGGCAACGTTACCATTCGTTCCATAGGCGTAGGTATCTTCCCGTTCCATGGCCACGCCCGGGCCAGAATATGCCACGCGACCTAAGCTTACCCGATTGCCCGATGCATCTATTCTTTGGATCAGATACTCATCAGCCTTAGTACTCATAGGCGTGACTGAAACGGATACCCGATAGGGATCAGATGAATGCCCAACAGCCGTCACTTGGGGAAGGCCGGGGTGGCTAAAGGTGTGGGTCACCGTGTTTTGTGAGAGAACGCGTCCGGTACCTACTTCATAAATACTCACCTCATAGTCGCGCGAAGTGCCATCGGCCACTGGCTCTTGCAGCCAGGTAGTTACTTCTTTGGTTTCGCTGCCACTCACAAAGGCGTAGCTGGGCGTCCAGCTGATGGGGTGGGCATTCGCATCGTCCGAAGCAATCGACAAAACCGCTGAGGATACGTCGCTGGTCAGGTTGATGGTTTCCTCGTCAAAGGTCCACTGCGCCCGCAAACCAGGGGCGGTGGTCGTAAAAATATCATCAAAGTCGGCCGCCACCTGGTCCGCAGTGCGCGCCACCTCCCAGATTCGGATCATGCCTACTTGGCCGTTCAGGTTATCGCCGTTCGTCCGTCCGTCCATCGGCTCGCCAATTTGCAAGGAGGCCCGCAGACCAGCGGAGGATACGGTATGTTGATCTTCAAACGCGCTGCTTGAAGGGCTCGTGGACATGGGCACCAATTGTCCGTCCAGGTATACAGAGAGGGTACCGTCATAGGTAACCGCCACATGGCTCCAGTTGTCCCAGGTAAAGGTGCCTGCGGGCGACCAAAATCCTGTATTTCCTAGGTAAACCACCAGCCGGTCTAATCTGTCCAGGAACATCCGGTTTTGGCTGTCATCGAACAGATAAGCCAGATTAGGTCCTTGTTCCGCATTTACCCACATCTCGGTAGTCCACGAAGAGAGGGCTCCCAAATTGGGCTGGGCATACACCCCCGCACTGATGTTGTTAGTGGTAGACCCTGAGAACTGCAAGGAATTATCAAACAGCAGGGCCCGGTCGGCAATATCGGTCAGGGCCAACTCGTCACCGTACATCAGGGTGCCCGTGGTGAGGTCGTTAATTTCCACGTAGGCCGCTTGCTGGATCAGGTCGATCAGCAGGTGGTTGTCAAACTCATAGGCGAAGGTGATGTCCGCCTCTGAGCTGGCGGCTACCGAGAAGCCAAAAGGCATGGTGCTACCCGTAGCCTGTACACTACTTCCCATGAAAATATCGCCGTTGGCCAGGCTGTAGGGAGCTACGTAGTAGGTATAGGATTGTGCAATGTCCAGGCCGATATCCGTAAAATTGGTATGCTGCTCGCCTTCCAATACGGCCAGTGGAGTGGAGCCCTCCAGATCCTCCCGGAAAAGGAGGTAGCCTTCCGCACCTGCTACGGATGACCAGCTCAAGTCGATCTGGGAGTTGTATTCCCCATCCGAAGCCGAAAGCACTCCAGCCGAACGGGCGGGGTCATACGCGCCAAAAGAGAGCGCATAGTCAGGCGTACTACCCATCAAGCTCAGGGGCGTAGTACCCTGATGGTGCAAATTATGGGCAAAAAAGTAGGCTTGGTCTATGGTAGTACCGTCTACCTCGGCATCGGTAAAGTCGCCCAGGTGAAACGTAGTACCGGAAGCATCTCCCCCGGCATGTGAGAAGGTGTAGGCTCCGTTGGCATCGTGGCTACAGATCAGGGCCACCGTTTGGCCTCCGTGCTCGATCAGCACCACATCATCGGGGCCGTCGTAGGAGGTAGGTTGTGCCCACAGCTGCGTCATGCTCATCCAGAGGAGGAACACGTAAGTCCAGCGTAAGGCGTTGGTATATTTTTTCATAAAGTTTTGTCCGTTAGGTGAGAGAAGACAGAGTGGGTCCGGGCAGGTGTGAAAACACCGCTTTTTGAGGCTTCCGCGCTGTTTGTTGGCGGCCGGCGCTCCGGTGTCGCGTTGCTAAAACATCGAAGTGTCGAACCACAACAAAGGCATTTGCGTCGAACAGCAACAAGGCGATAATCCCTAGCCGTTGTGGGTGTTTAAGCGGTGTGCCGCCCAGGGCGGTAGCCCGTCACCAACAACCCATCCGGTTCCCGCGCTAGGCTTAGTTCCGGTCTTCCTGGGTTTGGAGTTGCTCAATCATGCCGCGTAGCTCGGCATTGTCCCGGGCCAAAGCTTCATTGCCGGCTTTCAGCGCCTCGTTGTCCGCCTTCATCTCAATCATGTAGAGGGTAAGCTCCTCTATTTTGCGCAGCAAGGTCTCGTTTACCTCCGTTTGGGCATAGCCATGCTCGGCTACCTCTTCGGCGCTCATGACATCGGGCAGGTGATTATGCTCCTCTATGTAGTTGGCCACTTCTTCTAGCGGACGGAGTTGATAATCATCCGCAAACACATAGTCTGCCCAAGTACCGGTGGCGTCTATTTTGAGTTCGTGCACACGCGCCTGGCCGTGTACCGTCAGGTCGGCATTGTTACTGCTGGTACCTACAGTGGCAAGTCCGGCCACATTCAGCGCATTTTTCAAGTGCATGGTGGGTTGGATGTAAGCATTATTTTCACCCCACTGGTATTCTGTATTGGTTTCGCTCAATGCCCCAGTGGTAGATCCATGTTGGATGGTCCAGAAGATGTTGCTTACATCCAACCCACCATGCACTTGAAAAATGCGCTGAATGTGGCCGGACTTGCC
>JBCBHI010000128.1:0-9219 GCA_038525885.1 Bacteroidota bacterium | reverse complement strand
GGTGCGATTGAATGTGGGGCTCCGCTACCAGCATCTCCCAAGGCTCTCCATTAAGCGCTTCTGCTACCTCTAGGGCCGGGCTCTCTCGCAGGTCGTCAATATTGGGTTTAAAGGCCAAACCTAAGGCAGCCACTACGGGAGGTCGGCCCTGCTCCTGTTCGAAACGCAAGGCCTCATTTTTAATCTTCTCAATTACCCACAGCGTCTTGTAGTTGTTGATCTCCCGTGCCTGCCGAATGATGTTGGCTTGCTTTGGAAAGTCCGAAACGATAAACCAGGGGTCTACGGCAATGCAATGCCCTCCTACACCGGTACCCGGCTGTAGGATGTTCACCCGGGGGTGCTTGTTGGCTAAGGAAATCAACTCCCAGGGATTGATACCCGCTTCATCACAAATAAGTGAAAGCTCATTGGCAAAGGCGATGTTGACGTCTCGGTAGGAGTTTTCTACCAGCTTACACATCTCGGCCGTTTTGGCATTGGTGGCATGAAGCTCGCCTTTTACGAACCGGGAATAAAAATCGAGTGCTCTGCTGGTAGAGTCAGTATTCACTCCTCCAATTACCCGGTCATTATGTTCCAGTTCGTAAATCACATTGCCCGGAAGCACGCGCTCGGGGCAATAGGCCATATATAGCTTTCCGGTCAGCTCTGGACGTTCTTGCTCAATCAGAGCCTGCATTTTTTCCGTGGTACCTATGGGGGAGGTAGATTCAATGATGAATAAGTCTCCTTCCTTTAGGTAAGGCAATAGCCCGCGTGTAGCCGCTTCCACGTATTTAATATCCGGCTCATGATCGCCCTTGAACGGGGTGGGCACGGCAATAAGATAGGTATCCGCAGAAACAGGCTCTGTACTGGCTACCAGACTACCAGTCTTCACCACATGGTGGACCAGGCCATCCAGATCGGGTTCTACTATGTGGATTTTCCCTTGGTTGATGGTATCCACGACTTCTTGCTTTACATCTACTCCGGTTACCTTCAGTCCCCGGCTAGCCATAAGCGCCGCGGTAGGCAGGCCGATGTAGCCTAACCCTACCATTACTACAGTATCATTATTAGCCATGCGAATACGCAGATTTTAGTACTTCCACGACTTGCTTGCTGGTAGTGCCGTCCCCATAAGGGTTCACTGCCTGAGCCATTGAATTATAATGTTCGGGATCCTCGAGTAAGCGTCTGGCTTCAGTCATGATCTTGTCATAATCAGTACCCACCAGCATGGCCGTACCAGCCTCTATGCCCTCCATCCGCTCGGTTACATCTCTCATAACCAATACCGGCTTGCCTAGGGAAGGAGCTTCTTCTTGAATGCCACCGCTATCGGTAAGCACCCAATTCACTTTGCTCATTAGCCATATGAGGTAGGGGTAGCTGAGGGGTTCAATCAATTTCACATTCTCTATCCCCTCGAGGATGCTGAAAACGGTGCTGCGCACATTGGGATTCAGGTGGACGGGATAGACGATCTCCGTATCCGGGTAGGCAATAGCAATGTCCCTAATGGCCTTACAAATGTTTTGGAAAGGCTCTCCAAAACTCTCCCTGCGATGACCGGTAACCAAAATGACCCGCTTAGAAAAATCAATATTTTCAAAATGCTGGAAAAAGGCTTCCTCTCCGCGTTGAGCAATGATATCAAGCCCCAGAAAGAGGGCATCAATCACGGTATTCCCCACCTGAAAAACATGCTCGGTGATGTTCTCCTGCTTCAAATGGTTGGTGGCTTTGTCCGTGGGCGTAAAATGAAATTTGGCCAGATGCCCTACGAGTTTCCGGTTACCCTCTTCGGGGAAGGGCGAGTAGAGATCATGACTGCGCAAGCCCGCCTCTATGTGAGTGACGTCAATCTTTTTGTAATAACCTGCTAAGCCACCCACAAAAGCCGTGGTGGTATCTCCTTGTACCAGAATATTATCAGGAGTGTAGGTTTCCAGCACCTCTTGCAGCCCTGCCAGTGCCCGCTGGGTAATATCAAACAGGGTCTGGTTAGGCTTCATCAGATTGAGATCGAAATCCGGCGTAATGTCAAAAAACTCCAAGACCTGATCGAGCATCTCTCGGTGCTGTCCCGTTACACAAACCTTAGTTTCAAATGAATTTTCTGCCTGAAAGGCCTTCACCAGCGGTGCCATTTTGATGGCCTCCGGTCTGGTGCCAAATACGAAGAGAAATTTCAAAACGTGGGTCGCAGTTTATGTAAGAGGTTGAAAAGATAGGAGTTGCATAGGGCAATAAAAAGCTATCATTCTGCCGGGCAATCGTGCAGTCTAATTAGCCCTGACTCGGACAGTCCCCAAAGGCAATTTGGACTTGTACCATAGGGTAGTCAAACCAGAATTACGTCTCAACATCACCCCAGAGATTACCTTGCTATGCCTTGGAACTGCGGCCCAAAGCTAGAAAAAGATCTACCCAAATAACACCCCATTTTCTTGAGCAGGCAGCCCTTATTCCTTGCCTGTGTAGTGCATTGTCCACTGGTAAGCATGCATCAGGGCTTCGGCTACGGTAAATTGCGCCTTCCAGTTCAGTAGCTCCTGTGCTTTGGACGTATCCGCATATATCTCCGGTACATCCCCGGCTCTTTTCTCAGCCATTTCTACGTTCAGAGGATAGTTATTTAATCGCTGGAAATCCTCCACAATCTGCTTTACTGAGGTACCCTGGCCTGTACCGATATTTACAAAGTCATAGGGTGTGGGTTGTTTCCTTTCAGCTACATGCTCCAAGCCCGTAACGTGAGCCTCGGCCACATCCATTACGTGAATAAAATCTCGTACGCAGGTTCCGTCAGGAGTGTCATAGTCTTCCCCATAGATTTTTATCCCTTCGCGCTCTCCGCGAACCACCTCCAAAAGAATGGGTACCAGATTTTGGGTTTCGCGGGTAGGGAGTTCGCCCAATAGTCCTGAAGGATGCGCCCCAATAGGGTTAAAATACCGCAAGGCCAGCACCTTGAGTTGGTCCCCATAGCGGTTGGCAACGTCTTCACAAATTCGCTCTCCTATTTCTTTGGTCTTGCCGTAGGGGTTAGTTGCCAGCCCTAAACTAGTTGACTGTTCGGTTACCGGCACTTGAGTGGGAGCACCATAGATAGTACAAGAGGAGGAAAATATTAGCCCAGGAATACGAAAGTCCACCGCAAGCTGCAGGGCATTTAGCAGGCTGTCCAGGTTGTTACGATAGTAATGCAGCGGCAGAGACAAGGACTCATTTACGTACTTGTAGGCAGCAAAGTGAATCACTCCGTGGATATTACCACCTTCCTGATGAACGATCTGTGCCAACTCCTGATAGTTTTGAGCATCAGCAAAGCGAAGGGTCACCTTTCTTCCGAGAATTTCGGTAAGCCCACCCAATACTTTAGGATCAGCATTGTAAAAATTATCTACAATAATGGGTTCATATCCCCGGTTGGCAAGGGCAACGACGGTATGTGAGCCTATATAACCGGCTCCACCTATTACAAGTACTTTCTTCAAGGCTAATTTGGTTTTATTACTTTACCCCAATCTAAGGACAAAATTGCTGTTCTGGTAGCCTTGAGACCATGGCTTGCAGTTCTTCCTCCTAAACGTAGAAATGCTTTATTCCTCCTTACTAGCCCTCCTCCTGATTGAGGAACTCGCTTAGGCTATCCCGCCAGTGGGGAATTGAGATACTGCGGGTATTTTTGAGCTTGCTTTTGGAGAGCAGAGAAAAAGAGGGCCGGGGAGCCTTTTGCTGAAATAGCTGGCTGGAAACGGGCTTTACCCGAGCAGGCAGCCCGCCATATTCCATTATCGCGCAAGCGAAGTCGTACCAGGTAGCAATACCCTCGTTAGAGAAATGATAAATCCCGTATTGGGTGGGAGTTACTCCTTCGGTGAGCCAAGCCAAAACCACGCTTGCCAAATCTGAAGCGAAGGTAGGCGTACCTACCTGGTCGTCCACCACGGTAAGTTCTTCGCGTTCGGCTCCAAAACGGACCATGGTCTTCACAAAGTTTTTGCCGTAGGCAGAATACAGCCAAGAAGTACGGAATATGAGATGCCCTACGCCACTGTTCTGGATCGCCACCTCCCCATCTCGCTTAGTGCGCCCATATACTCCTTGAGGATCAGTAGCATCCTCTTCTGTGTAAGCTTCGCCCTGGTCCCCTTTGAACACATAGTCGGTGGAGAAGTGCACCAGCAAGGCCTGCTGTTGCTGGCAAGCTTGGGCCAGAGATTGGACCGCCTCTACATTGATGGTTTGGGCCTTTTCCGGCTCGTCCTCTGCAAGATCTACCGCCGTGTAGGCCACGCAGTTGAGGCAAACGTCCGGCTGATATTGCCGTATCAGGGTGGCAAGGGAGCTTGGATCGAGAAAATCAAACTGAGACCGATCGGGTACAACTAGCTCTAGCTCCGGATAGGTGCTGGCTAGAGCAAGAAAGGTCTGCCCCAACTGTCCGCTACTGCCCAGAAGGAGGACCCGTTTAGCCATTCTCCCACTCAGTTAGGGTCGGCAGTTTCAAGTCTTTGTCAGACAAGATCAATTCGTTGTGAGGCAAGTGCCAGTCCAGGGCCAACTCAGGATCATCGAACCGGATACCTGCTTCGGCCTGAGGAGCGTAGTAATTATCGCACTTGTACAGTAGCACCGTATTTTCCTCCAAGGCCACGAAGCCATGGGCAAAACCACGGGGTACAAAGATTTGCCGTTGGTTTTCAGCCGAAAGGCGAGTGGCAAAGGATTGCTTGTAGGTAGGGGAGTCTTGGCGAAGATCCACCGCAATATCGATCACCTCACCTTTCACTACCCGCACCAGCTTAGCCTGGGCAAATTCACCCTTCTGGAAGTGCAAGCCACGAAGAACGCCCCGGTGAGACACCGAATGGTTGTCCTGCACCCAATTCATCTTTTTCCCTAAGGCCTCATCCCAAGTCTTCTGGTTAAAGCTCTCGATAAACCACCCGCGGTGGTCATTGAAAATACGTGGTGTGAGTACCAGGCACCCCTCTAGGGGAGATTTCTCAACTTGCATACTGTTTGGCTATTTGCTGCAAATAGGCCCCATACCCACTTTTGAGCAAGGGTTGAGCCAATGCGCTTAATTGATCGGCATCAATGAAGCCCATTTTGAAGGCCACTTCTTCGGGACTTCCAATTTTCAGGCCCTGCCGTTCTTCTATCACCTGTACAAACTGCCCGGCCTGCATTAGGCTGGTGAAGGTACCCGTGTCTAGCCAAGCCGTACCTCGGTTCATGACACTTACCTTCAAGTTTCCTTGTTTTAGGTATTGCTTATTCACATCCGTGATTTCCAGCTCACCTCTGGGGCTAGGCTCGATGTTAGCGGCAATGTCCACTACTTGGTTATCATAGAAGTAGAGACCCGGTACGGCATAACTGGACTTAGGCTGCGGTGGCTTTTCCTCTATAGATATCACTTTGCCTTCCTTGTCAAACTCCACCACCCCGTAGCGTTCTGGGTCGTTCACGTGGTAGGCGTATACTATGGCCCCTTCTGGGCTTATGTTTCCTTGGAGCTGGTGAGAAAGGCCATTGCCGTAGAAGATATTATCCCCTAAGATCAGGGCTACCTTATCCTGCCCAATGAAGTCTTTCCCAATTATGAAAGCCTGCGCCAGACCTTCAGGCCGGGGCTGCTCAGCATAGGAGAATGAACAACCCAAGCTACTACCATCACCCAGCAGCCGCTGGAAATTAGGCAAATCGTAGGGAGTAGATATGATCAAGATCTCCCGAATACCCGCCAGCATCAGCGTAGTTAGTGGGTAATAGATCATCGGCTTATCATACACCGGCATCATTTGCTTGCTCATGGCAAGCGTCAGCGGATGCAGTCGGGTCCCGGAGCCTCCGGCTAGAATGATTCCTTTCATGGCCTATTGGTAGTGTTCTTTATAGTATTGCTGGTACGACCCGGAAGTAACCCGGTCCAACCATGCGGTATTCTCCAGGTACCAGTCAATGGTTTTTTCGATCCCTTCCTCAAACTGAAGAGACGGCTTCCAGCCCAATTCTTCCATCACCTTGGTAGAATCAATGGCATACCGCAGGTCGTGCCCGGCCCGGTCTTTCACATAGGTGATCAACTCCTCAGAGCTGCCCTCCGGCCGACCCAACTTACGGTCCATCACCTTGCACATCACCCGGATCAGATCAATGTTTTTCCACTCGTTGAAGCCCCCCACATTGTAAGTAGCTCCGTCCACGCCCTTGTGAAACACCGTATCCAGCGCTCTGGCATGGTCTATTACATATATCCAATCCCGAACATTCTCCCCTTTACCATATACAGGCAGAGGCTTGTTGTGCCGAATGTTGTTGATGAACAAGGGGATCAGTTTCTCAGGAAATTGATTGGGGCCGTAGTTATTCGAGCAGTTGGTCAATACTACGGGCAATTTGTAGGTATTGTGATAGGCCCGTACGAAGTGATCCGAAGAGGCCTTGCTCGCAGAGTATGGCGACTTGGGGTCATAGGCAGTAGACTCCAAAAAATAGCCGCCATCATCCAAAGACCCGTACACCTCGTCGGTGCTGATGTGATGAAAGCGCTTGCCTTCCATGTTATCCTTCCAAGCTTCCTTTGCCGCATTGAGCAAGTTAACCGTACCAATGACGTTGGTCACGATGAACTCCATGGGATTTTTGATGGAGCGGTCTACATGAGATTCCGCCGCCAGGTGAAGTACCCCGTCAAATTGTTCGCGCTCGAATAGTGAGCTCAAAAACCCCGTATCCGTGATATCTCCTTTGACAAACTGGTAGTTCGGCTTGTCCTCTACATCCTTCAGATTTTCCAGGTTACCTGCATACGTAAGCGCATCCAGGTTTACGATGTGGTAATGCGGATATTGATTGACAAACAACCGCACCACGTGGGAGCCAATGAAACCAGCACCTCCGGTGATGAGAATTTTCTTTGGGGAATGATCAGCCATGCGCCTAGCAGTCAAATAGAAAATAAGTTGGTGTACGGGACCTACGTAGGTATTGAGGCTAAATTGGGTAAAAAATCAGGTTTCCCAGAATACAAGATCAAAAACTTAATCCCTCCTTTTGATTTTTTAGTACATTCTTCTCTTCACCCAAAAGTTGCCCAAGATTTTTAATGAACTCGGAACCCTACGGCTTAGCTTAGCAAAGAAACAATTGTATGTTTTTGCTTAAGCCAATGAAAAGATAACCTCACCCATCAAACTTGGTTCAAATAGTGCTTTTCTTACGAAGGAAACAGCCCCAAAAGGGTCACTAAGGATTAGAAGAAGTAGGCTTAAGAAACCTGATAGTATTCCTTATACCACGCAACAAAATTGGCAATCCCGTCTTCAATACTAGTATCGGGCTTGAAACCAACCGCCTCTTCTAAGGCATCTATGTTGGCATAGGTGGCAGGCACATCCCCGTCTTGAATCGGCAGAAAGTTCTTTTCCGCCTCCTTACCCAGGGCCTTCTCAATGCTTTCGATGAAATGCATCAGCTACACGGGCTTATTGTTGCCAATATTATGAACCCGGTAGGGGGCAAAACTAGTCGCAGGATTGGGGTTATCGCCAGACCAAGCTTCATCAGGAGTAGGGATCACATCCAGCAAACGGAAAATCCCTTCCACGATATCATCCACGTACGTGAAATCACGCTTCATCTTGCCGTAGTTGTACACGTCGATCGGCTTGCCCTCCAAAATGGCCTTGGTGAATAGGAAGAGCGCCATATCCGGCCGGCCAAAGGGGCCATATACCGTAAAGAACCTCAGGCCCGTGGTAGGCAAGTTGAACAGCGCCGAATAGGTATGGGCGATCAGCTCATTGGCCTTTTTGGTAGCGGCATATAGGGAAATGGGATGATCGATATTATCGCTTACCGAGAAAGGGTAGCTGGTATTGGCTCCGTATACACTGCTAGAGGAAGCATACAGCAAGTGCTTTACCTCGTTGTGGCGGCAAGCCTCAATAATGTTCGTGAACCCAACCAGATTAGAATCTACGTAGGCATGAGGATTTTCCAGCGAATACCGTACTCCCGCCTGGGCAGCCAGGTTCACCACGTATTCGGGCTTGTGTTCGGCAAAGGTAGCGTTGATCAGGGAGGCATCTCCCAGTTCTCCTTTCACAAAGTGGAACTCCTCAAAGGGCTCCAGCACGGCTAGCCGCGATTCTTTCAGTTTGGGGTCGTAGTAATCATTTACATTATCGTATCCGATTACTTTATGCCCGGTTGACAACAATCGTTTTGAGAGGTGAAAACCGATAAAGCCGGCGGCTCCGGTTACCAAAACCGTTTTTTGCTGCATTATCTATTTGATGATGTATCTGAGCGTAAAGGTACACTTTATTGGGAGCTAGCAGAGGGTTCCAGGGCATGAACCCTACTCTATTATTATATTACTATTCTATGAAAAAATAGCTACGCAGGTAGGGCAGCTTTTTCACTGGTAGCTACCGAAGCCAGCACCATGTCTTGCAGTCCGGCAATCCAGCGGGGATGATCATTGAGCGATTCTACCACCTGAAGGTGTTCCCCGCCTAGCGCTTCAAAATCCTCCTTCAGGGCCTCTCCCAACTCAATATTAGTCTCCAGACAGTCTGCAACGAAGGCCGGCGAGAAAACCAACAGGTGTTTAGCGCCTTGCTCCGCCAGCGTGATCATGGTATCCTCAGTGTAGGGTTTCACCCAGGGGTCCGAACCCAATCGGCTCTGGAAGGTGACGGTGTATTTTTCCTCCGGTATGTTGAGAGCTTCTGCAATTTTGCGGCTGGTCAGGAAACACTGCGCACGATAGCAGTATTGGTTTTGCGGGCCATAGTTGCTGCAGCACTTTTCTGACAGCTGGCAATAGCCTGTGGAGGCCTTACGAATTTGGCGCTCAGGCAAACCGTGGTAGCTGAACAGTACATGGTCCCACTCATGCTCCATGTGGAGTTGCGCCCGCTCAGCAAAGGTATCAATCACCGACGGGTGATCCGGAAACTGGTTGATAAACTGGATGGAGGGCACCACCTGCCAGGTACGGGTGATTTCCATCACCTTGTCCGCTACCGAGCCGTTAGTAGCGCTAGCATACTGCGGGAACAAGGGAATGACAATGATCCTGCCCACCCGGGCCTGCTGCAAAGCATCCAGCCCGTCCTGAATACTAGGGTTCTGGTAGCGCATGGCCAGCTCTACCCGAAACTCTTCTCCTAGCAACTCCTGAAGGCCATCGCGTACATCATAGCC
>JBCBHI010000127.1:0-9260 GCA_038525885.1 Bacteroidota bacterium | reverse complement strand
AATACACTAACACGGGTACTCTCAAAGGCATAAACTCAGTAGGCAAAACTGATCTGGACCGCTTCAACGTCAATCAATTCAACATCCGACGGTATACATTGAGGTAGTTATTAGTTATTAGTTATTAGTTATTAGTTATTAGTTATTAGTTATTAGTTATTTAAAAATTCAGATTAAGAATAAAACTATTAACTGTACACTGTTAACTATTAACTAGCCGCAAAGCGGCCTTAAATCCAACCTCGTTCCATGGCAATATGGATTAGCTCCGCGGAGGTCTTCACGCCTACTTTCTGCATGATATTGCGGCGGTGCGTTCGTACGGTATTCTTACTAATGAACAGCTTTTCGGCAATCTGTTCACTATTGGTGCCCTCAGCCAAAGCAGCAATGATCTCAATCTCCCGCTTGCTTAGCTGCACCTCCGTTCCGGCATTTTGTTGCCGTCCGGCAAAGTAGGCGAACACCTCATCCTGTATCTTGGGGTGAAAATAGTTTTTGCCTGCCGCTACTTTCTCAATCGCCTCCTGCAGTTCCTCCTTATGGGCATCCTTCAGAATGTACCCCATAGCCCCTAGCTCTAGCGTACGCCGGATGTGCTTGATGTCCTGATGCATAGTGAGCATAAGCACCGGGGTAGAAATCTCCTGCTCTTTGAGCAACCGCAGAACCCCCGGCCCTTCCAAAATGGGCATGCTGATGTCCAGCAGCAAGATGTCGAACTGACCCGAAGCCAACAGCTCAGGAGCCTCATGGCCATTGTGGGTAGCCTCGGCGATCTCAATCCCATCCTCAGCCGTAAAAAGGGCTTTCATCCCCTGGATGAGCAACTGATGGTCGTCTATTAGCAGCGCGTGAATCACAACCTAAGTTAATTGATAATTGAAAGTTGACAATTGAAAATTGAATTTTAAGGATCCGGAATTAACTTCAGAGATGGATAATCCTATGGCCACCAAAAGTCTTGATTTTGCGGTTCGGGTAGTAAAGCTAAGTCAATATTTAGGTAGTGAAAAGAAAGAGTTTACCCTCAGCAAGCAGCTATTAAGATCAGGTACTGCGATAGGGGCATTATACCGGGAAGCGCAACAGGCAGAATCCAAAAAGGACTTTGTACATAAGCTATCCATTGCCTTGAAGGAAGCCAATGAGTCTTTGTATTGGCTCATTCTCCTGCATCGAACTGGCTATTTGGACGATACCCAGTTCGAAAGTATTCAAGCCGATAACCAGGAACTCATTAAGCTGCTCACCTCCATCATTAAAACCACCAAAAAGAACCTCAACTCCTAATGGATGGTCAGGTTTAGAATTATCAATTGTCCATTATCAATTTTCAATTACCGATCGGGATGTCAATAATCACCGTCGCGCCATTGCCGGGGCTGCTGTCGATGTCCAGTTCGCCGTCTAGTTCCTTTACCCGCTTGCGGAGGCCGGCCATGCCCATACCCTCGTTGCGCGCTAGCGCGGCTTCAGGGTCGAAACCCCGGCCGTTGTCCTGCACCAGGATGTTGAGTAGCTTTTCGTCATCAAACTCGGTTAGCTGTATGCTTAGCTCAGTGGCCCCGGCATGCTTCAGCACGTTGCTCACCAACTCTTGCACCATCCGGTACAGCCCCAGGCGCTGCTTTACCGAAAGGGTCTCGGGGTGCAACAAAGAGATCACCAGCTCTACGGCCAAACTTCCGCTCTGGCTTAGCGTGTCTCTCAGCTGCTCTAGGGCTGGCACTAGCTGAAAGGTGTTCTCCATCCCAGCATGCAGACTATGGCTTAGGTTGCGAACATCCTGACTTACCTGGTCTACCAGGGTCAATAGGCTACCTTTCTGCTCCATATCAGGCAGCTCGGCCCCGCGTAAATTTACCTTGAGGGCCGCCAGCTGGTTACCAAAGTGATCGTGCAGCTCCTGAGCAATACGGCGACGTTCGCCGTCCTGGCCCTCCACCAGGGCCTCCAGCGTTTGGGTTTCCTGAGCACTCAGTAGGTCCTTCACCCGGCTAGCATGGTCCTTGGCTTCCTGGCGTCTGCGCTGCCGTAGCCAACCCCAGCCTATCGCCGCCACCAGCAATATGGCCAAGGCCGCCATGACCGCCGTGAGGCGTTGTGCCCGCACCTGACCCAATTCCGCTTCGGTCAGCTCGGCATCCGTTTCAAGCTGCTCTATCTCCCGCTGCTGCACTACCGTGTTGTATTTCTCCTGCATCTCGGCCACCGCCTTGGTGCGCTCCTCATTCAGGATTTGCTCGCGCAGCTCCTTGTGCTTGCGCATCAGCGTATAGGCTTCCCCATCCCTGCCCAGCAGGGCATAGAGTTCAGCCAGGTTGTCCAGCGCATTGGCCTCCTCCAAAGGCACCCCCTGTTGCTGGGCATCCGAAAGCGCACGCTGGTAAGCCGCTTCCGCTTCAGCGTATTGCCCTAGGTTGAAATAACATGCCCCGGCGTTCATATAGCTCACCATCACCATCCGTGGGTCACCCAGCACGGCCTCCTCCTGCCACAGCTCCTCATAGTCTTGCAGTGCCTCAGTGTACTGCCCCATTTCGTACCTGACGGCACCACGAACGGCCAGCCCATAGTAGTACAGGGCCACATCATCGTGTTGTTCTATCACCGCCAGGCCCCCATTTAGCAAAGTCAAGGCCCTACGGTAAGAGCCCTGTATCACTAGTGCTTCCGCCAAATTGACTTCCATACGGGCCTGTGCCAGCGGCAGTTGCAAGGCCGTATACACCGCCAGGGATTTCTCATAATAGGTAATGGCCTCGCCAAACCGGTCTTCGTAGTAGTACAGCACCCCCATGTTTCCATAGGTCTTAGCTAGTTCCAGACTATCGCCTACCTCCTGCTTGGTAAGGGCACTCGCCAGGTAGTAGTGCATGGCCGAGTCAAACTGCCCCAGGTTTTGGAACACCAGTCCCACATCGTTCTGAATCTGCGCTACCTTACCCTTCGCCTCTAGCTGCTCCTCAAGCTCTACGGCGGCCTTCAGATAGTGTAAGGCGGAATCAAATTGCCCTTGCCGGGCATGGTAAATACCAAAGCGATGCCACCCATAGGCTCTTTCCGCACCCTGACTATTACCCCGTAGCAAGCTCAAACCTATTTGGTAAGACTGACCCGCCTCGGAAAGCTCTCCCCGATTTTCTTCTGCCCGTGCCTTACGGATATGCCCTTCCCCTTGTAGGGTCTCATCGCCCGTGGTCTCCCCTACCCGCACGGCGGAATCTGCCCATTGCCAGGAGCCGTCCCAGTCTTGGGTCTGGAATGCTTCTATCGACTTACCAATCAGGTAGCTACTAGGTACCTCTTGGGCCACTTGTCCCCACGCCCAACCAGGCAAACCGATACAGGAAAGGAAGAATACCAAACGCATACAGAAAGGTTTTTCTAATAGCACCAAAAGGCTAACGATGTACTGGTATCGCTAGCCCTAGGTTAATGATTTCTAGACAAACTTATGCATGTCCCCGACCCCGATCAGGGAGCAGGATCAGTCGCCTCCGGTATATTCTCCCGTAGCCACCTTACTTGGTGTAGGGTCACCGTCTTCAAAGTAAAAATAGACCTTGGCACTGCTGCCGGAGAAGTTCTTTTGGATCACAAAATCCTTCACAGAGATAGTCGCGGAATCTTGTCCGGGTTCCTCCCACATTTTAGCGGCTACTACCATCAGGAAGGTATTGGTAGCTGCTGTACCGTCTACACTGGTTACCTCATACACCCCTGCACAGAAAGACTCACTGGCATTGGGCAGGCTGAAAGAGTATCCATCAGGCGAGCCCTGATTGAACGTGCTCGCAGAAATATCTTTTAAGGCTACATAGCCCGCATAGCCAGAATTGTCCAGGTTGAGGACTAAATCCTGATCGGAGTTTACACTGAGCGAAAGACCTTGCACTAAGATCTGGCCGCGGGTGGCATTGGCGGGCGCACCATCCGTGTGTTCCTTACCACTTACGATCACGGTAGAACCCTTTACACTGGAAAGTGTGTGCGTACCAACGGTGGATAATTCAAAAGAAGTTGCCATTGTAAAAGTATTTTAAGGTTAACATTTGTCACCAAGCTTAAGCCTCCTTGTGGGCGATTATCGGCTTGATTGGTTTACTGAATTTTGATACCCAAAAGTACATTTCCTTGGACACCAACCTATACTGCACCTGCAGTAATCTGCATATTACTATAGAGGTAGTAAGCTATGAGTTGGGTACCAGAATAAGTATCTGGGTAAGAAATTGGAGTTTTGTCCGAGCCCATCACTCAAATTGAGGTGGCGTAATATGTATCACCCGTAGTTTGTGGCTAAGGGCAAGGAGGTTGGCTGTATCTACCGAGGTTCTTCGCTATCACTCCGAATGACCTGAGGAGGGTGGGCTAGCAATAGCCTTGAGGGAACCTGCTCAATCAATGAGTGAAAGCTCCCAATCGAACTAATCCGCAATCGAATCATTCGAACCATTCCGAATACTGCAATTGCAGTAGGCAGCGGAATCACGCAGGTGGGTGAGCCATCGCGGCCAGGGTTGCCGCACCTTTGGGATGTGCTTCGGGAACAACACCCAGCACGGGCGGACGCCGAAAAGCCCTTATCCAACCGAGTAGGCAATCTATCTAACCCTTTTGTCAATTATGGCAGCTAACAATTTTTACACCGTAGTGAACAAGACCAACAACGAAATCACCGTGAAAGTAAACGGTTCATCACACACCATCAGTACTGGAAGCACCTCAGGTGGGTTTGCCTCTTTCTCTGAAAGTGGAGAGGATTTCACCATTTCGGTAGTAGTGAGTGGTGCACCCCACAACGGTACTGCTTCTTCAGCGCAAGCAGGCACCAGCAGCCACAAATTTGGCCTGCCTACGGCAGCGTATGGTGACAACAACCCTGCCTTGACTAACTCCTACACCGTACTAGAGGTTACCCAAAACGGGTACGTAAACATGTACTCCGGTGCACAGTACGCCGCGCCTATCTCCTAAGACTGCATTAGGAATTATATAGCGTGTATTGACTTGATTCGAAAGGCTACCCCTATAGGGTAGTCTTTTCTATTATTTGTCTAGGAATAGACTTGTAATGCACGGGTTATGGTGTGTACAATCTCCTCTACATGATCATGGATAAAGAAATGCCCTCCTTGGAAGTAACGTAGCTGAAAGCTACCCTTAGTATGGTGCTTCCAGGCAGTGCATTGTTCCTCCGTAAGATCCTCTTCTTTACCAACCAAAACGGTGATATCACAAGGAATAGGATCCTCCTTATGGGGATCTTCTTCCATGGCCACCAGCTTGAAATCGTTTCGGAGAATGGGTAAAAAGAAATCCAAAAGCTCGGGCTGATCAAAGAACTCATCGGGAGCGCCACCCAGCTTTTTCAGATGCTGGAGAAACTCCTCCTTCTCCATCAAATGATAGGGCGTGGACTTAGGCAGTCGGACTGCGGGTGCTCCTTTCCCCGAAAAAAACATGTGCACAGGAAGGGGCATCTCCATTTTCTTGAGGTGATAGTACAGATCAAAGGCAATCTGTGCCCCCATACTATGCCCAAACAGGGCATAAGGCCCGGACTCGAGCTGCGGTACCAGAATAGAAAAGATATCCTGAACGGCCTCTACCCGGTCGGTATATAAAGATTCCGTAATGCGGGACCCATGCCCCGCATATTCTACTGCCAACATTTCAATGCCCTCTGGCATGTGTTTCTTCCAGGGCTGATACACGTTGGAAGAACCTCCAGCATATGGGAGGCAAATCAATTTCATTTTCTCCAAAGGACTGATTTTCACTAGAATTGAAATATTGGCCTATGGCTCAACACAAGCCACTATATATCAAAACCTTACCACAATAAACAATCCCAAATCAAGCCAGATAGAGTTCTCGCCAGCGTATTGCACTATAGGCAACCGTTGCTCACCAAGACCTATTGCATCATCTGACTGATTTGGGACTCGAATTAGCTATTGTTCCGAGGGATTACCGGAACGTCATTCTATGCGAAAGACAGCTGTTTTTGATAGTAGTGACAGCCTACGGCAATATCAAAAATGGCCATCCCCATCGGGTTGAACATGATGGGTGCCTCAGCAGGAAGATTGGCCAGACGGTTGTGCACAATCACATCGGCAATGGACATCGTTCCTTCTTTCTGGAGTCCTTTCTCCAGGTGCATCATTTCAATGTCGGTCTTCTCCCGGTTTACTTCATCCCAATCGTCCACTATGATGGCACCCTTGAACCAATCCGCTGCCGTGGTAGTATAGTCCCGCAGCGAAACATTGAGGTGCAACGATCCGGCCTTGGGAGCCAGGTCTACGTAGGGAGCACTCGACACGGTGCAGGTAATGAAGATGTCAGCATCCTCATAGGCTTCTTGCCAGCTGTCTACTACCTCTATCAAGGGCTCGGCATCACCCGCGGTGGAAGGATCTACAGTACGCAGATCGTAAACCGATATCTTCTCTATCCGGTCTCCTAGTAGTGCCTTGCACATGAGTGCATGGTACTGCCCTATGGGCCCGAATCCCGTCATGCCAATTTTAACCTTGTCCGGATTACGCAGCTCCAAAAAATGCTTGATCATCACGCCCGTAACCCCCGCCGTACGGATAATACTCTGCAAGGTGGTATTGATGGAGGCCAACGGAATACCGGTATCCGCCTCATTGAGGATAGTAACACTGTGAGCACGTGGGATACCCTGATCTATATTTTCAGGGAAACTGGCAATCCATTTGATACCGGACATATTGATGTTGCCCCCAACAAAAGCGGGCATGGCAATAATCCGGTTTTTAGGATTCCGATAGCGTAAATAAGGCTTGATGGGCTGGGAATAGTCGCCAGTATCCAGGCATTTTACCGCCTCTTCAAGAGCAGAAACAATACCGTCCCAATCAATACCCAGGGACAGTATATCAGATTCATTCAACGTTACCATTAAAATCGGTGCTTATTAGCTTAAAGTGTAAATGTGTTATTTCGGATATTGATCAAACAGCGATCTCCGAATGAGAGACTACTTTCTGTACCCATTCGGCATTGTATACCGTATTGAAATACCGCTCACCCCGGTCTGGCAAGAGGGCCAGGGCATTGGCAGGCTGCTCAAGCTTGCGATCCGCAAAGTAGCGCTGCAGGCCTGCATATACAGAACCTGAAGAGCCCCCAGCAAAGATGCTTTGGTGGGCAAGCAGATCCTGGCAACCCTGGCAGGTATCCAGGTCATCTACAATAACTACATCATCTATGTAGGCTTGCTGCAGGATAGGGGGCCGCATGCTAGAGCCAATCCCCGGGATAAAGCGCTTCCGAGGTGAGTTGCCTTCGAATATCTTGGAACCTGCCACGTCAATAGCCACAATCCGGATGTCGGGAAAATTCTCTTTCATTTTGCGAGACAAACCGGTAATGGTTCCCCCTGAACTTACCCCAATAAAGAGGTAATCCAACTCAGAAAACTGCTCACAAATCTCTCCGCCCAAGGACAAGTAATAGGCCTCTGCATTCAAAGGGTTTTCGTACTGATTCACCCAATAGCAGTTTTCAATGGACTGAGTAAGCTCCCTTACGGTGGCTATTCGGCTGAGGAGGTATCCTCCAAAGTCATCTGCCTGGTCTACCTTCACGATTTCTGCCCCATTGGCAGCAATCAGCATCTCATTGATCAAGGTAATGTGTGGGTCTACCACGGCAATAAACCGAAGACCGTGATACTTGCAGAAAGCCGAAAGCGCAACCCCAAAGTTTCCAGAGGTGGATTCTATAATGGTAGTATCCTTATCGATGGTGCCTTGGGCCAGCAGCGTGCTTAGAATGTGCGAAGCCGCCCGGTCTTTAACACTCCCCGTAGGGTTGTTCATTTCTAGTTTGGCAAATACCTGCACGGGTGCGGCATCGGGAATCTTTAAGGCCACACAAGGGGTATGGCCCACGTTTTCCAAAGCGCTGTTGAGGAATTGTGTCATGTCTTTATGTGTTTAGGGAAGGGCGCTTAGCTCGTATGGCCAGAGAAAACCTCCGGAACTGAGGGCAGTCCTTACCCATGGTTGTTTACAGTAGTTTAATGATCTAGGGAAGTATCCTATCCGGTATTAGGGTTGGATATGGAGTCCGATATTTTCTGGTTGTAGAATGGAAACTAGCGACCTACGAAAAGCATCGTTTTCTTTAATATTGAAGTGATCTGCTTCTGGTAGAGAGATAAATTCTATGGAGGGATGCTCCGATTTCAATCTTTCGCTAGAACCGTAGTAAATGTTTTCGTCTCGCTGCCCATGAAACACATAGATGGGCGCTTGTACCTCCCCAAGAATTTCATGGGTATCGAAGTCATAACTGGTAATGAGTTGGGAAGGCAAAAACCAAGGAAACTGATGGGCCAACAAGTCTGCATAACTGTAGAAGGGTGCCTCTAGCACCACCGCTGATACTGACTCATTCGCTTGGCTGGACAATTCTGCCGCCAAACCCGTTCCAAAGGAATAGCCATAAAGGATAATGTTATCGTACTGGGGAGCTACTTGGTTCAGCACCTCCTGCACATCTTCCCTAAACTCCTCCTGGGTAGCTATTTCTCCTCCACTCTTTCCAAATCCACGATAATCGATCGCTACCAAATCGTAGCCCTGGGAAGTCACCAATTGGGGTAATGATCCCAAATACTCAACGCTCACACCACTACCGTGCAGGTAGTACACCAACCCTTCGGCACTATCGGCACGAAACACCACTCCGTGCAAATCCACACCTTCCTCCACCGGGAAGGAAACCTCCTCGAAGGGAAGCTCAAATGGAAACTTATAATCAGCGGCCAACTCCGTAGGTTGAAACAGAATTGCAGGCTGATGGGTAAGTATCCAACCACAAAATCCACCATAGGCAAGCACTACCAGTACCCCCACAGCGATCCCCACTCTTTTTAATACTCGCGACAGTTTCATGCCTATTATTCAAAATCCGTATTCGGATGATGGTCTTATCTGGTATGATGAATATCCCTGAAGAGAGCGGCCTCTCACTTAGGCCTTTTCAAGGACTTCTGGTTCGGTTACATTTTTGAATTTGTTGAACGTATCCAGGACGTGGAATACATAGTTCGCGGGCACCAACAATTCATCAAAATTCCGGTCAGGTTTCCAGCCAGAATAATGCATGATTTTGATGTTCTCTTGTCCTAATTTGTTTAAGGTATCCCGGAAAAGGAATTGGGTTTGGAAATTGTACTGATACTGGTCAGACATCGGGATGTCATTCAG